>NZ_JBQKJT010000007.1:0-209615 GCF_052117125.1 Candidatus Avoscillospira sp. LCP25S3_F1
TGAAGAACAAACGAGGCCAAAATACCAAACGTAAAATCGTCTCGGCGGCCTGGCGGCTCTTTTATGAGCAGGGCTATGACCACACCACCGTCGATGAGATTATCGAACTGTTGGCACAACTGGGACAACGAGTAAGACCAATACAAAAGCCCGCCGGAACACTGGCGGGCTTTTGTGCTACGGGAGGAAGCCATGAAGAACAAACGAGGCCAAAATACCAAACGTAAAATCGTCTCGGCGGCCTGGCGGCTCTTTTATGAGCAGGGCTATGACCACACCACCGTCGATGAGATTATCGAACTGTCGGAGACTTCCAAAGGCTCTTTCTACCACTATTTTGAGGGCAAGGACGCGCTGCTCAGTTCTCTGTCCATGCTGTTTGACGAGAAGTACGAGGAATTGATTCCCACACTGACCGACGATATGGACAGCTTTGAAAAATTGTTGTATCTCAATCAGGAGCTGTTTCAACTCATAGAGAACTCTGTTTCGCTGGACCTGCTGGCCCGGCTGTATTCTACCCAGCTGACCACCAAGGGCGAAAAGCATTTGCTGGACCACAACCGCATCTATTACAAGTTGCTGCGGCAGATTGTTCAAGAAGGTCAGAGCAGGGGAGAGCTGCGGACCGATCTTTCGGTCAATGAGATCACCAAGCTGTACGCCCTGTGCGAGCGAGCGTTGATGTACGATTGGTGCATCTGTAACGGCGATTACTCCCTAAAATCCTATGCAAAAACAGTGATGCCCATGCTACTGCGGGAAATCCGAAAAAATTCCTAATCATCGTCTGAAAACATTTCTGTTTTTGTACGGATAAAATTCATTGATATTAGGGCGTTTTCAAGGAAAATTAAGAAATAAGTCTGAACTACGTTCTGCATTGCAGTCTAATTTTATTTATGATAAGATACCTCCATTCTGCAATACCGTTTCCCACGGAAGGAAGAGAGGAATCCCTATGACGACTGCACATCTGTGCATCATGGCCACCATTGCCGTATACCTACTGGGTATGCTCTATGTAGGCTATGTCTGCTCCAAGAAAAACAACGATACCGACGATTTTTATTTGGGTGGCCGCAAGCTCGGCCCTCTGGTGACAGCCATGAGCGCCGAGGCCTCCGATATGAGCAGCTGGCTTTTGATGGGCCTGCCCGGTGTGGCGTACTTAACCGGCGTGGCCGATGCGGGCTGGACGGCCCTGGGCCTGGTACTGGGCACCTATATCAACTGGCTCATTGTAGCGAAGCGTATTCGCTGCTACACCCACGCCACCGGCTCCATCACTCTACCGGACTTCTTTTCCAATCGCTACGGCGACAAGAAAAACTTGCTGTGTGGTATTGCTGCCGTATTCATTCTGATTTTCTTTATTCCGTATACGGCCTCCGGCTTTGCCGCCTGCGGTAAGCTGTTTTCCAGTATCTTTGGTGTCAATTATGTGACGGCTATGCTGATCAGCGCCGCCGTTATCGTCCTGTATTGCACCATGGGCGGCTTTCTTGCGGCTTCCACCACCGACTTTATCCAGTCGATCATTATGACCATCGCCCTGTTTGCCGTGCTGCTGTTCGGCGTCCATGTGGCCGGCGGCTTTGACAATGTTCTGGATAACGCCCGGTCGCTGCCGGGCTACCTGGGACTGACCGCCACCCATGATGTGGCAAGCGGTACCGCTAAGCCCTATGGCATTCTGACAGTGGTTTCCACATTGGCTTGGGGGCTGGGCTATTTTGGAATGCCGCACATCCTTCTGCGATTTATGGCCATTGAAGACGCAGAGAAATTGAAGTTGTCCCGGCGGGTGGCTACCGGATGGGTCGTCATTGCCATGTTTGTGGCCCTGGCCATCGGCATTGTGGGCAATGCCGCTACCAAGGCCGGCGCTATCCCCGTTTTGGTGGGCAGCGATTCCGAGACGGTAATCGTCCGGTTTTCCGATCTGCTGAGCAGTCACGGCGTTTTGGCAGCCTGTGTGGCCGGTCTGGTTCTGGCCGGCATTCTGGCCTCCACCATGTCCACCGCCGATTCCCAGCTGCTGGCGGCGGCCTCCAGCGTCTCCCGGAACTTGATGCAGGACTTTTTACGGATCAAAATGTCCAGAAAAACCACCATGCTGGTGGCCCGGACGACAGTGGTTTTGATTGCCCTCATCGGTGTGTATCTGGCCCGGGACCCCAACAGTTCCGTGTTTGCCATTGCCTCCTTCGCTTGGGCAGGCTTCGGTGCGGTGTTCGGTCCCGTGGTTCTGGCGGCGCTGTTCTGGAAACGCTCCAATCAATATGGCGCTCTGGCCGGTATGGTAGTGGGCGGCGTCATGGTCTTTGTGTGGAAGTACCTCGTGCGGCCCCTGGGTGGCGCATGGAACCTCTACGAGTTGCTGCCGGCATTCCTGCTGGCCTGTGCTGCCATCGTGGTGGTGAGCCTGCTGACGCCCGCGCCGTCCAAGGTGGTCCGCGACCAGTTCGATCAAGTGAAATCCATGTAAGGTTTAACGGTGCGCTGTGGAGAGACAGCGCACCGTTTTTGGGGGGTATCTTATGATGTATCTTGCCAAAATTCAATCACCACTGGGAATGCTGACGGCCCTGGCCGATGGCGAGACATTGGTGGGACTATGGCTGGAGGGACAGCGCAAATTTGGCGGGAAACACGATTTGGACCAGACGCGAATGGAGCCGTCGCCGGTGCTGGAACAGCTGCGGGACTGGTTGAACCAATATTTTGCGGGGCAGCTGGAACCGTTTCCCGGGCTGGTCCGGCCCCAGGGCAGCGCCTTTGACAAGCAGGTGTGGGCGCTGCTGGGAGAGATTCCGGCAGGGGAGAGCCGGACCTACGGCCAACTGGCGTCCATATTGCATTCCTCACCCCGTGCGGTAGGCGGCGCGGTGGGACGAAATCCTATCTCCATTGTCATTCCTTGTCACCGGGTGTTGGCGGTCGATGGCCGCCTGGGCGGATATGCCGGTGGCCTGGAGCGGAAGCGACTTCTGCTGGACCTGGAACATATCCCATATCGCCTGTAAAAAACGCCGCACCGGTGGAAGATGACCGGTGCGGCGTTTTTGTGTACCGTTTAAGAAACCGTGCCGTGACGGGCGGGACGCTGCTGGGGCAGCATCGCTCTCGACAGGGCGCGCTCTGTGCGCTTGTAGAGGGCAAAGGTGACCACGGAGACCACGGCGCCTTTGAGGATGTTGAAGGGAACAACAGCCAGCAGCACCAGCATGGTCACACTGTCGATGGCGGGGTTGACGGCCTGACCCATGCCGACAATTGCATCCAGGGGCATGCCGTAAAGGACGGAGAACGTGGGCAGCAGGTACAGGGCGTTGAACAGGCTGCCGCAAATAGCCATAACGACGGTGCCAACCACCATGCCGATGACAGCCATCTTTCTGGTCTTGCGGATGTGATAGAAGATGGTGGCGGGCAGGATGAAGGTGCAGCCTACGACAAAATTGGCGAAGTCACCGACGAAAGCTGTGGAAGTACCCTTGAGGAACAGCTTGATCACAACCTTCAGAAACTCAGTGATAACACCGGCCACAGGCCCCAGATAGAAAGAGCAGATAAGCACTGGAATCTCGCTAAGATCCAGCTCATAGAAGGAAGGGGCGAAGAACAGGGGAATCTCAAAATACATGAGAATACCGCCCAATGCGGCGGACATGGCCACAAAAGCAATGTAACGGGACTGGGTGGGGCGGTGCAGGTCGGCATGGACCAGCCGTTCAGCCAGCTTGGCTACAGCCACCAAAGCGGCGAAGACCAGCAGGCTCACCAGCAGAAAGGAAACGTTTTCGGATGCGGTTTGCAGAAGTTCTTTCATTAGGAATCACCTCGTCGTAAAAATAGAAAACACCTGAAAGACTTGTCTTCCAGGTGACGACGAACCCATTGGGGGGACACGCCA
The DNA here is from genome assembly GCF_052117125.1 of Candidatus Avoscillospira sp. LCP25S3_F1. Classification (NCBI taxonomy): domain Bacteria; kingdom Bacillati; phylum Bacillota; class Clostridia; order Eubacteriales; family Oscillospiraceae; genus Candidatus Avoscillospira; species Candidatus Avoscillospira sp. LCP25S3_F1. Next base: position 3,920 of record NZ_JBQKJT010000007.1, read on the forward strand.
TATCTTCTTCCATCCAGACTATACTGTCGGTACCGGAATTGCACCGGTTCATGCGTTGCCGCTAGCGGACTGTCACCGCCGATCGGGAATTTCACCCTGCCCCGAAGACATGCTATTCAGTTGCTACACCCGTATTATACCATGGTGTGATGGAATTGCAACCCTTTTTTTGCGGAGCGAAGTATGGTATACTGTTCGACAAATACTGAACAAATACTGGTAGAGCAACTGCTGTGAGGTGAACAATATGGAAATATGGGACGCCTATGATGCACAGCTCAATCGAGTGGAGGGCGTGACGCTGATTCGTGGAGAGGCCATCCCGGCCGGACTGTTCCATCTGGTTTGTGATATCATCGTAAAGCACACAGACGGTACCTATTTGCTAATGCTCCGGGACGGGTGTAAGCGGTTTGGGGGTATGTGGGAAGCGACGGCAGGAGGGTCCGCGCTGCAAGGAGAAAGTCCTGCGGAATGTGCGGCACGGGAGCTTTTAGAGGAAACCGGAATTGCTGCGGAACAATTAACCGAGGTGGGACGCGTGGTATCGGAGACCAACCGATCTATCTATGTGGAATTTTTGTGCGTCACAAGCTGTGAGAAAGAAAGTGTGCGTTTGCAGGAGGGCGAAACCACAGATTATCAATGGGTGAGCCGGGATGCGCTGCTCCGGATGACACAACAGGAACTGGTAACCAAAAGAATGCAGCAGTTTTTGCAGAAACTACAAGGTTGAAAAACCGCTACCCTCCCCAGCGCCCACGGCTTTGCCTAGGGACATGGAGACGGTGAAGCGGAAAACCAACAGACTTTTTTATCATTTTGGGAAACGGGAAGGAGGTTACTCCCTTGATTTGTGCATTTACGGGACACCGGCCCGGGCGGCTGCCCTGGGGCGAGCACGAGGAGGACCCCCGCTGTGATCTGCTGAAAGACTGCCTGCTGGGGACGGTTCGCCATCTCAGCGACAAGGGCGTGGACGTGTTTCTCTGCGGCATGGCCAGGGGCAGCGACACCCTGTTTGCCGAAGCGGTGCTGCGGTTACAGGAAGAACGCCCACAGACGGAGCTGTGGGCGGTTTTGCCATGCCGGGGACAAGCGGATCAATGGACGGCGGCGGACCGGCGGCGCTATCACCGTCTGTGTGGCGCCTGCCGCCATGTGATCCTGATACAGGAAGAGTACACACCCCAGTGCATGATGCGGCGCAATCAGTGGATGCTGGAGCGGTGCGATGTGGTGGTCAGCTTTTATGACGGCGGCAAGGGCGGTACCGGCTGGATGGTCCGTCAGGCGCAGCTGGCCCGGATTCCCGTAATTTCCCTGTGGGAAATCGTCAATGACCCGTCGGAAATTGCAGGCCCTGCATAAGCCCGTCCTGACTGGCCGAGGTCACGTCGCCGCCGATGACCATGTCCTCGTAGACCAGCAGCGTGGCAAAAAACCGTTCGGCGCTGTTCGGATAGTTGAGGACTTCGTAGACAAAGCGGGAGACGGTTTTACCGGCGTAGCGGGTCAGGTCAAAGTTCTGGCTTTTCTGCAACTCATTATATTGTACCAGAACATCCGGCAGCTCCGCCGGAATGCGGACTTCCTGGGATTCCACCGGTTCCTCAGCGACGTCCCAGCCCAGGGATTGCAGATACGCCACCCGCTCTTCATTGTTTGAGACCGTCAGGGCCGATTCCGCGGCGGCGTCGGCTTCCTGGTCGGCCTTGGACCCCAGCGTGACCAGCAGACCCACGATGACCGCAAGGATCAGCAGAATGGCGACCAGTTTTCCCTTGGATACTTTTGTGGTGACAACTACCATGTTGTTTTCCCCCAATCTGAAATTTACCATTGGTGCTATAGCGTATTCGTCCTGTGGGACAAATATGACAAGCCGGAAACCATAACAGGAGGGACCGTATGCAGCGGTTGGACAAAGTGCTGTCGGAGGCCGGTGTGGCCTCCCGCAGAGAGTTAAAAGGAATCATCCGGGCCGGACGAGTCACCGTCAACGGCCAGGCGGCCCGTACCCCGGAGCAGAAAGTGGACGCCGCAGCCGATACCATATTGGTGGATGGTCAGCCCATCACCCGTCCTGGTGTCGTGGTGCTGATGCTCCATAAACCGGCCGGTTATGTGACGTCTACAGAGGACCCACGGGACCCGACAGTGATGGAGCTGATTCCCGAGCCGTATCGCGCCATGGGCTTGTCGCCGGTGGGACGGCTGGATAAGGAAACGGAGGGGCTGCTGCTGCTGACCAACGACGGCGCACTGCTGCACCGGTTGATCTCGCCAAAGCATCGGGTGTCCAAGGTCTATGAGGCGGAGCACGACGGAGAGAGTACTGTTGCCGATGTGGAGGCGTTTCAACAGGGCATTGTGCTGCGGGACGGGGATATTTGCCTGCCTGCGGAACTGACGCCGCTGGGGCCGGGAAAAAGCCGCATTGTGCTCCACGAGGGCAAATATCATCAGGTCCGCCGCATGATGGCCTCTCGTGGCCTGTATGTTCGCTACCTCAAGCGTGTGGCGGAAGGACCACTGGAATTGGGGAATCTTCCCAAAGGCGGCTGCCGGGTTCTGAAAGAGGAAGAAATTTTACAACTGTGAACTTGGTCATTATGCACAACCATTTTTCGGGAAAAGACCGCTGTTTTCCTGAAAAATCGGGATGTTTCCGGCGGCATATGGCAAAAAGAAACAAATATCGGCGATCATTTTGAAATAAAATGTCAAATACCTCTTGAAATATGGACAAAAGCATTGTAGAATCTATGTGAATATTTGTGTATTCCGTTGTTATGCGTTATTTTGAAGGGGAGGGCATCATATGTCCAGTCGGGTGTTTCAGAGCGTCATCGTGCAGATGAAGGATGCCACCGATCGCATGATCGGCGTCATTGACTCTGATGGTAATGTGATTTCGTGCAGTGATACTGCCATGATTGGGGAGAAATGGTCGGACGCAGTCATCAAGCTCAACAGTGCGCCGGATTCCATTGTTATCGTGGATAAGAAGACGTTTAAACCGCTGTCCAGCTGGAGTTCTTATTTTGACTATGCCGTTTTTGCCGACGGCGACGACGAGGCGGCCAGAAGCCTGTGTATTATGGCCTATGTGGCACTTAACGGCGCCAAGACCTACTATGAGGAAAAGCACGACAAGGGTACTTTCGTCAAGAACATTATCACCGACAACATTCTGCCGGGCGATATCTACATCCGAGCCAAAGAATTGCATTTTGCCACCGATGTGCAGCGTGCCGTATTTCTGATCCGCCAGATTGGACGGGCTGATGTAGCGGCAGTGGATGTCCTGCAAAATATGTTTACCGACAAGCAGCAGGACTTTGTGCTCAGCATCAATGAGACGGATATCGCCATTGTCAAGCAGGTCCCGGCCAATGTGGAGAGCGCGGAGCTGTTCAAGATCGCCCAGTCGGTGGAGGATACCCTCAAAGCTGAGCTGTTCATCAAGACGGCCATTGGCATCGGCACCATCGCCAACCATCTGCGGGAGCTGGCCGACGCCTATAAGGAGGCCCAGGTGGCCATCGAGGTGGGCAAGGTTTTCGACACGGAAAAGAGCATCCTCAGCTATGAGAATCTGGGTATCGGCCGTCTGATCTACCAGTTGCCCACCACCCTATGTGAGATTTTTCTGTCCGAGGTCTTCAAGAAAAATTCCATTGATTCTCTCGACCAGGAGACACTGTTTACCATCAACAAGTTCTTTGAGAATAATCTGAACGTTTCGGAGACATCCCGCAAGCTCTTTGTCCACCGCAACACACTGGTGTATCGTCTGGAAAAGATCAAGAAGCTGACGGGTCTGGATCTGCGGGAATTTGACCACGCCATCATCTTCAAGGTGGCCCTGATGGTCAAGAAATACCTGGTATCCAGGGAGAACCGTCTGATCTGAGTATACATTCTGGAGTGATGACATGATTGAGTTTCAGAACGTGAAGAAAACCTACGACAACGGCACCAAGGCGTTGCGGGGTGTCAATCTTCGCATCGATGACGGAGAATTCGTCTTTCTGGTGGGACCGTCCGGTTCCGGTAAGTCCACCCTCATCAAGCTGCTGACGGCGGAGCTGCGGCCCACCTCCGGCTCGGTGCAGGTCAACGGTTTTAAAGTGGAATCCATCAAACAGAGTTCCATCCCGTTTATGCGCCGCACCCTGGGGGTGGTGTTCCAGGACTTCCGGCTCATTGAGAACAAGACGGTTTATGAAAACGTGGCGTTCGCCATCCGAGTGGTGGGCGCCAAGGAGAAGGTCATCCACAAGCGGGTGTCCTATGTGCTGGGTTTGGTTGGCCTGGACAAGAAGGGTCACCGCCTGCCCAACGAACTGTCCGGCGGCGAGCAGCAGCGTGTGGCCATCGCCAGAGCGCTGGTCAACAATCCCTCCATCATCATCGCCGACGAGCCCACGGGCAATCTGGACCCGGCCCGCTCTCTGGAGATCATGATGCTGCTGGAGCACATCAACGCCCTGGGCACCACCGTTCTGGTGGTTACCCATGAACGGGATTTGGTCAACCGCTTTACCAAGCGTGTGGTGGCCATCGACGAAGGCAAAATCATCAGCGACGGAATGGACGGGTACTATACGTATGAAGAGGAATAAATTTGGTTATCTGATCCGCGAAGGCGTCCGGGGCATTTTCCTCCATGGCTTTATGTCCTTCGCGGCGGTCTGCGTTACCGTTGCCTGTTTGATCATCATGGGCAGCTTCAGTCTGATCCTGTACAACCTCAGCGTCATGGTGACGGAGCTGGAACAGGAAAATGAAATGATCGTCTATATTGACGAAACCTATACGGAAGATCAGGCTAAGAGCGTCGGGTCGCAGATCAATATGATTGGAAATGTACACAACGCCCAGTTTATTTCCAGGGAAGAGGCCCTGAAAAACTTTGTGGAAGAACAGAACGATCCCGACGCCTTTGCCGGACTGCAATCCGACACGCTGCGGGACCGGTTTGTGATTACGCTGGAGGACAACACCCTTATGCGGCAGACGGAAAATGATCTGCGGCAGATTCAGGGGGTGGCCGATGTATCGGCCCACTACGAGATCTCGGAGGGCTTCACCACATTGCAGCATGTGCTGCGCATTGCTTCTGTGGCCATCATTGCGGTACTGCTGGTGGTGTCCCTGCTGATCATTTCCAATACGGTCAAACTGGCCATGTATGACCGTAAGGATGAAATCGCGGTCATGCGCATGGTGGGCGCCACCAACGGATTTATCCGGATGCCCTATGTGGTGGAAGGCTTCCTCCTGGGCATGTTCGGCGCTGCCGTGGCCTTTTTCCTGGAGTGGGGCCTGTATAAGCTGGTGGCGGAGCGCATTGCTTCGGTGGATACGCTGCGGCTGTTCACCGTGGTGCCCTTCTCCGAGGTCCTGTATCTGATGATTGCCGCCTATGCCATCACCGGCTTTATGGTGGGCGTCTTTGGCAGTCTTCTTTCCATCCGTAAATTCCTGAACGTCTGATCATCTGGGAGGATACCATGAAACAACGCAGATTACTTGTATCCATCGTAGCCATTATTCTGTCTGTGCTGATGCTCGGCGGCGTATTTCTCAGTGTGCTGCCGGTTCCCGTATCGGCGGCCTCGTCGTCGGAGTTGAAGAACAAGATCAACGACTTGCAGAGCAAGGCTGATGAAATCGCCGCACAGGCGGCGGACCTGCAACAGCAGATTGCCGATAATCAATCGGAAACGCAGTCCATTGTGGACAAGAAAGCCAACATCGATCAGCAGATTGAGCTGACCCGCCAGCAGGTGGAAAACCTGAACCAGCAGATTCAACAGTATAATCTGCTGATTGCCGCCAAGCAGGAGGAGCTGGATCAGGCGCTGGACAATGAGACGAAGCTCAATGAACAGTATAAGCTGCGTCTGCGGGCCATGGAGGAGACGGGCAACGTGTCCTATTGGTCGGTTCTGTTCAATGCCAGCAGTTTTACCGATTTGCTGGACCGTATCGATATGATCTACGAGATCAGCGAGGCTGACCAGATCATGCTGCAGCAGCTGCGGGATGTGGCCGACCAGATTTCCGCTGCCAAGGCGGAAGTGGAGGCGGGCCGCGCCGAACTGGAGGCCGCCAAGGCGGAGCAGGACGTGCTGGAGCAGCAGCTGTCCGAGCAGCGTGCCGAAGCTGACGCCATGATCACCGAGCTCATGAGCAAGCAGGACGAGCTGAAAGCCGCCAGCGAGACATATGACGCCCTGGAGGCGGAAGTACGCCAGCAGATTTTGGATACCCAGAAGGCTTACGAGGACGCACTGGCCGACGAGGAGGCACAGCGGAAGATTGAGCAGGCCCGTCAGGAGGCTGCCAGCGGCAACATCAGCCGTCCCAGCGGCGGCGCCAGCAGCAGCGGCTTTGTGTCCCCGCTGCCGGCAGGCAGCTGTTATGTGTCCTGTGCCTACGGCTACCGGGAGCACCCCATCTACGGTTACTATTCCATGCACTCCGGCGTGGACCTGGCTGCCGGTGCCGGCACGCCCATCTATGCTGTTAAGAGCGGTACCGTGACCACGGCTACCTATAGCAGTGTTAACGGCTATTATGTCTCCATCAGCCATAATGACGGCTTTGGCAGTCTGTATGCCCATATGACCAACTATGTGGTGTCTGTGGGCGACTATGTCAATCAGGGCGACATCATCGGCTATGTGGGCAGCACCGGTTGGAGCACCGGCGCACACCTGCACTTTGAGGTGTTCTACGGCGGCTCCAATGTCAACCCCATGGATTACATCTCTATCTAACCGAAGATTCCAAAGCCCCACAGTGTGCCCGGAGCGGGGCACACTGTGGGTGTCCTTGATTTTATGGCAGAAGGGAGTCAAACCTTGAAAAAATTCTGGAAAGCAGCCATGGTCCTGGGATTGATGGCCGCCAGCGCGGCGGTGACGTTCTGCATCACCTACCGGGAGCTGGGCAGCGCCATACCGTCCACACCGTGGACAGCCAAGACCGAGGAAATCAGCCGGTATCTGGATGCGTACTTTATCGATGAGTACGACCCGGAGCGGTTGGCCGACGGGGCAGCCGCCGGTATGATTGCAGCCACCGGCGACGAATGGAGCTACTATATCTCCGCCGATGATTACGACGCCTATTTGGAGCAGATGAACAACGCCTATGTGGGCATCGGCGTTACCATTCAGGCAGAGGACGGACTGGACGGGTTCCGCATTATGGAAGTTACTGCCGACGGACCGGCTGACCAAGGCGGCGTCCAGGTGGACGATGTGCTGACCCATGTGGAAGGGGAGTCGGTGACGGAGCTGGGGCAGGAGGAAACTGTGAACCGGGTCCGGGGCGAAGAGGGGACAGAGGTACAGCTGACTTTGAGCCGCGATGGGGAACCCTATGATGTGACGTTGAAGCGGGGCAATGTCCAGCAGGCGGTGGCCACCTACACCATGACCGAAGATAAAATTGCTGTCATCACCATTGCCAATTTTGACGCCGACTGTGCCCGCCAAAGCATGGCCGCCGTGGAACAGGCCCAGGTCGAAGGGGCAAAAGCCATTGTGTTCGATGTTCGCAACAACCCCGGCGGTATGAAAACGGAGCTGGTGAGGCTGCTGGATTATCTGTTGCCGGAGGGCGTGCTGTTCCGCAGTGTGGACTATGCCGGTGAGGAGGAAATCGACGAATCCGATGCCGCCTGTGTGGACCTGCCCATGGCGGTGCTGGTCAATCATGAATCCTACTCTGCAGCGGAGTTCTTTGCCGCAGCATTGCAGGAGTATGACGCAGCGGAAATAGTCGGTACCCAGACGTATGGCAAGGGCAATTTCCAAAGTACCTTCCCCCTGTCGGACGGCTCGGCCATCGCCATTTCCATCGGCAAATACTATACGCCAAAGGGCGTCAGCCTCACCGGCGTGGGCATTACTCCCGACGTGGTGGTGGAGCTGAACGACGAAGAGGCCGTCAAGCTGTATTATAACCAGCTGCCGATGGAGGAGGACCCGCAGATGCAGGCGGCTCTGGCATTGTTCCAAGAATCTACTTGACGAAGGAACCGGAATCTTCTATAATCAACAAGATAACGCATCAGACAAATCTTTGTCTGTACAATAAATGATAAAATTTGGAAGGATCGTATCTATGGCTAAGGAATATAAGATCAGCAGCGCCCGCCTGAAGCAGCTGGAGGACGAGCTCCACTACCTCAAGACCACCCGGGAAAAAGAGGTGGCCGAGCATCTGAAAGAGGCCCGCAGTTTTGGCGACCTCTCTGAGAACAGTGAATATGACGAGGCCAAGAACGAGCAGGCCAAGCTCTACGGCCGCATTGCCGAGGTGGAGAACATTCTGGCCCATGCTGTCATCATCGATGACGCCAGCGAGGAAAACAGCGGCCGCATCGGTCTGGGCTGTGTTGTCACTGTCCTGGACCTGGATGTGGACGAGACGGAGACCTATACCATTGTTGGCTCTCAGGAGGCCAACCCCATGGAAGGCTGCATCTCCGATGATTCTCCCTTTGGCCGCGCCATGGTGGGTAAGACCGAGGGCGACACAGTAGAGGTGGAGGCCCCGGTGGGCATGCTGAAGTTCAAAATCATCTCTGTGGAGAAGAAGGCCTGATACGACAAAGGAGGTAACCCAGTGTCTGAAGAAAAGAGAAATGAACAGCCCGAGGTGTCGTACAGCGATCAGGTGCGCATTCGTCGGGAGAAGCTGAGCCAGCTACAGGAGAGCGGCAATGACCCGTTCCAGCTGACAAAATTTAATGTGACCAGCGACAGCGCTACCATCAAGGCCAATTTTGACGCCATGGAGAATCAGCCGGTGTCTGTGGCTGGCCGTCTTATGAGCAAGCGCGGTATGGGTAAGGTCAGTTTCTGCGATTTGCAGGATAAGACCGGTCGCATTCAGCTGTATGTCCGAAAGGACGAAGTGGGCGAGGAGTGCTATAACTTCTTCAAGAAGTATGACATCGGTGACATTGTCGGCGTTGATGGCACCGTATTTCGCACCCAGCGGGGTGAAATGAGCGTCCGGGCGGAGAAGGTGACGCTGCTGAGCAAATCCCTGCTGCCGCTGCCTGAGAAATTCCACGGCCTGACCGACAAGGAGACCCGGTATCGTCAGCGCTATGTGGATTTGATTGTCAATCCCGAAGTCCGTAAGAACTTTGAAATCCGCTCCAAGTTCATTAAGCACGTCCGTGACTTCATGGACAACCGCGGTTATATGGAAGTAGAGACGCCGGTGCTGAACACCATCTCCGGCGGCGCTACGGCACGTCCCTTTATTACACACCATAACACGCTGGACATTGATATGTATATGCGGATTGCCACCGAACTGCCCTTGAAGCGGCTGATTGTCGGCGGCATGGACCGCGTGTATGAAATTGGCCGTATCTTCCGAAATGAAGGTATGGACCCCAAGCATAACCCGGAGTTTACCACCATTGAGCTCTATCAGGCGTATGCTGATTTCAATGATATGATGGACCTTTTTGAAGACCTGCTGACCTCTGCCGCGCAGAAGCTGCTGGGGACCTATGAGGTGGAATGGCAGGGCGAGAAAATCAATCTGGCGCCCGGCTGGCCCCGTATGCCCATGCACGAAGCCGTCAAGAAGTACTGCGGCATCGATTTCATGACCATCGACAGCGATGAGGATGCGGTGGCCGCTGCCTCCGCCATCGGCGTGGAGCTGCCGGAGACGGCGGATAAGACCTGGGGCAACGCATTGTATGAGTGCTTCGACCAGCGGGTGGAAAAGCAGCTGATTCAGCCGACCTTTATCACCATGCATCCGGTGGATGTGTCTCCGCTGGCCAAGCGGTCCCCCAAGGACCCCCGCTTGACAGAGCGCTTTGAGCTGTTCATCTGCCATAGCGAAATGGGCAACGCGTTCTCCGAGCTGAATGACCCCATTGATCAGCGCAGCCGCTTCCAAAAGCAGGTGGAGCTGCGGGACAAGGGCGATGATGAGGCCGGTATGATGGACGAGGATTTCCTGACTGCATTGGAATACGGTATGCCCCCCACGGGCGGCTTGGGTATCGGTATTGATCGCTGCGTGATGCTGCTGACCGGCGCCGATTCCATCCGTGATGTGATTCTGTTCCCCACCATGAAGCCCCTCGCAGACTAATATCCAAAAAATACACGATATAGAGTGATATTTGCTGTTGCAAACACTATATATTGTGGTTCATTGAAGGTCAGACTTTATTTTACCACAGCGTTACCACATTTGCTGAGAATACCACACAGAAGTGTGGGAGGGTAGGAGAGTGGATCTGACCGATTAGGTCGGCAGGACCAGCCAAGTGTTATGCTTGGAGTGGCCGCGTTATGCGGTCTAAAATGGGCATTCGCGCTAATCAAACAAACGATATAGGGAGTCGGTCTAGTACCGGCTCCCTTATTTTTTTGTATAAAAACAAGGGTACAGAAATCCGTTAAGGAAGTCTGTACCCTATTTTTTTTGTATGCCGCTCAGGGGTGGCTCAGGAGAGAAGATTAGACATCGAATAGTGTACGAGTGTTGATAGATCCAATGTCCGCTCTAAAAGCGCGTAAGCGGCCTTATATTAAGTCTTGCTTTTTTCCAGTATAACCGTGAGTCCGTTTGCTATCTCAACGCGAAGCTCGTCTCCATCATAACTAAGCAGTTCATAGTCTGTTGCCTCGTCTGGGTCGTATAGTTCGACTACCGTATCCTGCACGGTGTAAGAAAGCTCTATTTCTTCTGTGCTGTCAACGTAGTCGGGCCTGATTAGTGTGGCATTCCCACTCTTTGTGAAAATTATAGAGATCTTATTAAAGCCTACAGAGGTTTCTCCATATAGTTCGCTGATGTCGTCTGTAGAGACATATTCTCCGTTACAGTCATAGCCAGATACAATCCACGTCCCTGCTATCGTATCTCCGCTGCTCCCACAAGCTGTAAGCAATAGGGAGAGTGTGGTTAACATAAATATAAAGCCGAAGATTCGTTTCATGTCATTTTATCCCTTCTTTCTTTTATTGATTATACTACCAAATAGATACAAATACAACCTATGGTTTATTGAACCTAGTACATTTGCAGTGCCCATAAGGGTTGCTATGGCGCAGCCAGTAGCTGCTAACCTCAATTATGCGACCACAATTATGACACTTACATTTCCAGCGTGTCTCGTTGCTGGCAATACGTTCATTTTGTACTGGTGCTATTACTTCAAGGTGCCCAAACTGCATCCCGGTAAGGTTATATTTAAGCTGTGATCTGGCGCATCCGCAAGATGTCGTTTTGCCATTACGAAGACTTTCGGACAGTACAGATACAACATTTCCACATTCACATTGGCAGATCCACTTTGCCTTACCTGGTTTTGCAGTCGTATCCTTTTGAATCACTGTAAGCTTATCAAAGACCATGCCTTTAAGATCAATCAAAGATGATGACTTATGCCTTAGGCATCCGCAAGATTTTGTGCCATTCTTTTTTAATAAGTTGGTGGACGACACGACAACTATATTCCCGCATTCGCACTTGCACATCCACATAGGCCGTCCAGGCTTGTTGTCTTCAACTCTTTTTATAACCGATAGCATATCAAATGTGCGCCCGGTGAGATCTATCAATTTCCCCATTTCCAGCCCTCCTTGTTAAGAAATTTTTATTTTCCCTTCAAGGTTTGCAAATGAACGCTTCTTCGCTTCTTTTGTTGCTTCGGCATAGATATTCATCGTCGTTTCAATATCTGCATGGCCCATGATTTCCTGAATCACTTTTAGATCTTTTTCATTCTCACAAAATCTTGTACAAAATGTGTGTCTTAGATTATGAGCAGAGAAGTGTCGAATAAGCACAGGATCTCGTCCTTCACGATCGGCCTTAATGGTTTCATCTTCAATGTACGCAGCACAAATTCGGTCGATGGCACGATTAACGCTATGAGGAGATAGTGGATCTCCATAGCGATTTTGAAAAATAAATCCTGTATATCCATCAATGATTGAGTCGTTAAATCCTGTAATACTCTGCAATTCCCACTCTGCTTGTAGAGCAGTTTTAACATCAGACAACATAGGAACTATTCGGACGCCGGCACTTGTTTTCGGAGTGACGATATGAAAGCGAGCTTTTTCTTCGCCCTCGTATTTCCGGTACACCATATTATGGTTGATACTAATAATCTCTTCCTCGAAGTCGCAGTCTTCCCAACGCAGGCCAATTACTTCTCCAATTCGGCACCCTGTGCCAAGCAACACAGTAAATAAAGGAAGCCAATGCTGATAGACTTTATGAGTTTTCATATAGTCAATGAACGCAGACTGCTCTGCAATGGTTAAAGCGTGACGCTTGGGTTTTTCCCAGTTGTAGCTTTTCTTGATCTCTGCCATTGCGCCGGCTGCGGGGTTGATGCGAATATAGTTATCTCTAACTGCTAATGTGAAAGTAGGGTGGAGAATAGTGTGAATAATTTCCATTGAATTTGGCTTGAATCCCTTATCTCTGATCAGACCGGTGTAAAACGCTTTGACGGTAGAATATTTGATTTCAGAGATCTTCTTTTTCCCGATACTATCTCTCACGTACTTATTGTACATATAAAGATAGTTGCTACGGGTGGTGTCTTTTAATTCTGGTTTGTTTGCCATATAGAGATCGAACAGTTCGTTGAGCGTAGCCTTATTTTCAACGGAAGCTTTAATTCCGTCTTCTAGGTCACGGTTGATTTTGCGCTCTTTCTCTCGTAAACTAAGGTCATCCTTGCAACCTGGAGGAATGCGATCGGTCGGCACAAGGCGTCTACTGTAAACATCATGCCGAATGCCGTCTGCATCGGTGTAGGTATAACGGTAAGTCCCGTCCTTTCGTTGTGTTTCTCCATCTTTGAGAATACGTCCTTTGTTATCTGTTCGCTTTAATCCAGCCATACCAACCCCTCCTTACTTCATCAAAATGGTAATTTTCCAGTTACATAATATCTTTAGCAATTACTTGTGTCAAGTGGGAATCCTTACATAGTTACGGTTGAAACTCAATGTTGATTTTTTCAGTCGCTCGGTTTACAATAAGGTTGTGGGCGGGGAGGTGTTGATATGCCAATGGCTGAAAAAATTCGGATTGCTTTAATTAAACGCAATATGACACTGAAAGATTTGGCTGCTCGAATTGGCTGCACTTCTCAAAATTTGAGTGGGAAGTTTAGACGAGATAATCTTAGTGAAAAAGAATTGATAGAGATCGCGTCTGCCCTTGATTGTCATTTTGAGGGACGGTTTATTAGAAATGATAATGGTGAAGAAATCTAAAGCTAGAAGAGCGTAGGAATAACCCTACGCTCTTTTTTTTGCCATTAGAATAGATGGTACCAGAGAGCTTTCAAAGTCCGCTTCCATTTCCCGTTGACATACTCAAACCCATTAACATAGATACGATTATTGACAACGGCTGTTGTAGTGTGCCCACTACGCTTCCCAGGCGGGGGAGAAATTGTTTCTCCATTGATAAAGATGCTGTCTCGTGTGACAGTAAGATTAAAAGCCATATGAACCTCCTATACAATAGATAGCCGGTACAACAAAATGCTAATGGTCAGCCTATCCAGAGATAAGATCAACGTATGTTTTGACCTTTTCCACGTTCCAAAAGATCCGCTTTCCAATTTGAATACGAGCTTCGGCAGCATCGCCGATCTGTACTGCGGAATGCCGCCCACAACTTAACATGGCCTGAAGCTCGTCGGTAGTGATCGCGATCTTGTTTTGGGTATCTACGGTGTTAAATTGTTTTGTTGCTCTCATATAGAGTCTCCTTTTTGTTAATCAAAGGCACGTTTTATTCAGAATTAGGCATTCTGCAAATTCAATCAGACTGTTTGTAAGCGCTTGTTGCGGAGCAAACTCGCCAAACAGCTCAATTTCCTTTTTGAGATGAGCCATGATGGCGTCTTCTTTATTTTCAAAACGCCCAATAAATATCTTTCTGCTATTAAAAGTGATACTTGCCGTCCACTTTTTTCTTCGTTTATCAAAGGAGACGCCGATAACCCCGGAGCTATTAGTCGAACGCAAGCCGCGATTCCGGTTGTTCTCAGCATAGCTGCAGCAACGGAGATTGTTTTTCCGGTTATCGTAGCGCTTACGATTTTTGTGGTCAACATATTGATCCGGGCCGGCGTGCATTACAATGCGATGAAAGCGAACAATGCGCCGGATGCCGGCGTAATAATAACTGCTCGTTAAATATCCGCCTTTATCAACATACCAGTTAGTACGGCTCTGAATGATAGGGAGGTCTTCGATGTCAAAGAAGAACTCGGCCACTCCGATATACAAAACTCCGTATGTGTCAAACAGCTTTACATTGTTCGCCATCACCGCGCACCTCCTTATGGGTGGTGATTTTTGCTTTCAGTATACCATGCCCCGGAAACCGGATCAAAATATCTTTCCATTGCCAAGGCGTCTCTTGCTTTGATGATTTGCCTTAACGGCTCTGCGTGTTCCGGTGAAATATCTTCGAGCGGGCATACAGAATTGACACGATCGCCGCGACATCCCTCCGATATTAACAGGTGCCCATCAAGTTCATTATTGCAAATATAGCACTGTAATCCGTGTGGACAGCGATTGCAGATACATCCCTGACAGAGCATCTAAGCACCTCTTTCGCTATTTGAGATCTCTTCGCATCTTGGACGAATATAATCCATGAAGATTTGGACAATCTTTTTGGCGTTAGCTGTAAAAGTTTTTTCGATGCAGCACCATAAATCGTAATCATCGCAATCTTCCATAGGTGTGTCGCGGAACTGTTTAACCAGAGCCTCATGAACTTCATACTCTGTGTCTCGGTCGCAGCAGCATTCAATCTCTTCCAGATCGAAAACTGGATCTCCCCATTTGTCTAACTCGGTATAATCAACACCATAGCTGTCCATATCCGGACCCATCCGACACCGGTGTGGACTATGCCATTCGGCTGCGTACGCTGCAAATCAGCAATACAAAAGCAAGCATGTTTGTGCTGCAAGCAGCGATGCTGTATGGCGCGGTTGTGCTGATGGTCATTTGTCTTACAGTCCTGTCGTTGCAGCAGCTTTTGGATGCCGGACAGTATCGTTACCGCTTTTCGGTGCTCCGCAAGCTGGGTGTTGAGGAACGGCGCATTGGGACCCTGGTGCTGCAACAGCTGGGCGTCTGGTTCGGGATACCAGTTGGTGCTGCAATTCTAGTCACAGGGGCTGTCATCCTCTATTTTATGCAGACTGTTTCAGCAGAGATTTCGGCTTATATCGGGTTCGGCACATTGATGGCACAAATTGGAACAGTGGGGGGAATCCTGCTGTTGCTTCTACTCAGTTATTTTGTGTGTACCTGGTTCCTGTTTAAACGGTCTATTGAGGAATCAGACCATCCCAACACTTGACAAGAGTGTTCTACAGTTGTAGTATTATAATATACTACAACTGTAGAAAGTTGGTGAGACCATGAAAGAAACCATTCGCCGCCTGCCGGACGCGGAATTGGAGGTTATGCAGGCTATATGGGCGTGTGAACCGCCGGTGTCGCGTACCGACATAGAGGCCATTGTGGAACAGACCCATCCCATGGCGGTGACAACACTGCTGACATTGCTGAGCCGACTGGTGGAAAAGGAATTTCTCTCCGTGGCAAAGGAGGGGAGACGAAGCCTGTATACGCCACTGGTGACGCGGCACGACTATCTGACCAGTCAGAGCCGCCGGTTCATCGATAAAGTATGCGGCGGAAGCCTTTCCGCCTTTGCGTCGGCGCTGTGCGACAGCGGCCTGAAAGAGGAGGAGCTGCAGCAGCTGCGGGACCTGCTGGAAAGGGGGCAGCTATGAGCATTTTTCTGCTTCTCAAGGTTATTCTTGCATTGATTCTGGCAGCAGCATTGGCCTGGGCCTTGTATTTGCATGATGAGCGGGAAGAGGACCGGGAAATACAACCGAAAAAGCTGCGGTATACACCGTTTCTTCCGGTGGGGCTGCTGCCGACAATGCTGGGCGTTTTGGTACCGCTTTTGTGGTACCAGTTTGGGCTGCGGGCCATGGCGGAAACCATCCTTACCATGGGGTTTACCATTCTGATACAGCTGAGTTTGTATACAGCGTGTCTGATGGCGTTTTTGCCTTTGCTGCGCCGCCGCCTGCGGCCATCGGTTTGCGCTATCCTGTGGATGCTGCCCAATTATTTGTATCTCTGTTCCAATGGCACTTTCCGCACCGGCATACCGCGCGTGGTTTTGAAGCTGCCGGGACGGTGGTTTGTGAGACTGGGAATTGTCTGGTTGGCAGGATTTGCGGCGGTTATGCTGTGGGGAATCGGCGCACATTTGCGATTCCGCCATGTGGTGCTTTCCCAGGCCCAACCGGTAATGGAGCCGGACATTCTGAACCTGCTGGAGCGGGAACGGGACCATGCGGGGCAGCGTAAAAAGCGTTACCGGCTGGTGCGGTCGCCCGCAGTGCAGACCCCCATGACCATTGGCCTGTTTTCCCGCAGTACCCGCATTGTTCTGCCGGATCGCACATACACCATGGAGGAATTGCAGCTGATTTTCCGCCACGAAATGGTCCATATCGGTAGGAGAGACAGTGAAGCAAAATTTTATTTGTTGTTCTGTACGGCGCTTGGATGGTGGAACCCGCTGATGTGGCTGGCCCGGCGGCGTAGCGCCGACGATTTGGAATTGAGCTGTGACGAAACGGTACTGCATTCCATGGATGGGGATTGCCGCCGCCCCTATGCGGAACTGCTGCTGCGGACCGCCGGAGACCAACGGGGCTTTACCACCTGTCTGTCGGCCTCTGCCGGGGCCTTGCGCTACCGGCTGCGGCAAGTGATGAATCCCGGCAAGCGGACCAGTGGCTTTGTGGTGACAACGGTGGCGTTTACGTTGCTGCTCACTACCATGGGTAATATCACCGTCGGCTATTTGCCGAAGCGGTGTTCCACGCTGCTGCTGGATGGCGCCGCTACAGATACCATCACAGTGGAGGAAGCCTATACCCTGACGGATTCCGGCATGGACAAGATTTTTTACCGTGTCACCGATGAAACGGCCCTTTGGAACTATCTGTTGCAGCATGAGGCATACCGTATCAATCAGCTGCTGTATGGCTTTGAACTGGGACTGCAAGAATCATTTATCATATTGTGGTACCGGAGTGGAGGGGAGCAGAGGGCGGTTACGCTGTACCAGGACTACATTCAGAGCATGCACTGGCTGGGGCCGTAGAAGCCGCAATATTATTACTGTCCCAATATTCTCAACGAACTGCTGGAAAGTGGTATTCTTGTGCAGGACAACAGCATTGCAGAACCATAACAGCTGATTTTCAGAGTCCCAATCCGCCGCATCGGTTATCCGGTGCGGCGGCGTTTTTCCGGACGAATCCACAAATTTTTCCCGTCTCCTGCGAAATTTTATTGACTTGTCACGGGAATGGGCGTATGTTATAAATGTATATGCACATGATGAAGGGTAACGGAAGGCCTGAAACAAGTGCTTGGAGGTCGTGTTTTGAGGGAAAAATTACTGCAATTTCTCATGAGTCGCGGGAAAAAATCGTATAAAATTCGGACAGAGCAGTATATTGTCCTGTCCTTTTTTGCCGTGATTCTGTTGGGGACGCTTCTGCTGATGCTGCCCATCTCCTCACGCAGCGGCGAGAGCTGCGGCTTTCTGACGGCGTGCTTCACCGCCACGTCTGCCACCTGTGTAACGGGCCTGGTTCTGGTGGACACCTATACCCAGTGGACAGGCTTTGGCCAGATTGTCCTTTTGTGCCTGATTCAAATCGGCGGCCTGGGTTTTATGACGGTGATTTCCGTCTTCTTCTTCCTGTTGCACCGGAAAATCGGCTTACAGCAGCGATTGATCATGGCCCAGGGCTTCAGCCTCAACAATGTGGACGGCGTTGTGCACTTGGTGCGCACAGTGCTGATTTGGACCATTTTCTTTGAAGGCACCGGAGCCTTGATTCTGACCATCCGGTTCCTGGGAGAGTACGGGCTGTGGCAGGCGCTTCGATTCGGCATTTTCCACGCGGTATCGGCGTTCTGTAACGCGGGCTTTGATATCTTCGGTGTTTTGCAGCCCGATAGCAGTGTGTCCCTGTTTGTCCACGATCCGGTGGTCAATCTGGTGATTATGACGCTGATTGTGGCGGGCGGTTTGGGCTTTTACGTCTGGGCCGATCTGTCCCGATTCCACCAACAGGGCCGCCAGATGGCCGTGCACACCCGGCTGGTGCTGGTCATCAGCGGTACACTGATTGTGGGCGGCGCGGCACTGTTTGCGTTGCTGGAGTGGAATAACCTGGAAACCATCGGGACATACACCGTGTGGGAAAAGATTCTGGCTTGTCTTTTCCAATCGGTGACCTGCCGCACGGCGGGGTTCGCTTCCATCTCCCAGGGGGGACTGTCGGAGCCTTCTCAGGCGGTGTCGTCACTGCTGATGCTCATTGGCGGTTCCGCCGGCTCTACCGCCGGCGGTATCAAGACTGTCACAGTTGGCATTTTGATTCTGGCAACCCTCAGCGCTGCCCGGGGCCGTTCTCGGGTGACGGTGTTCCATCGGACCATTTCCCAGGAACAGATCCGTCAGGCCATGACGGTGATGCTGCTGATGGTAGCGCTGGCCTTTGGCGGGGCAGTCTATCTCAGTGCCCGCAGCGGATTCACCTTTACACAGTGCTTCTATGAGACGGCGTCAGCCCTGGGTACCGTGGGATTGACCACAGGAATCACGCCCCTGTTGGACGTGGGCCCCAAGATTCTGCTCATTATATTTATGTTCTTTGGACGGGTGGGCATTACCACCATCAGTCTGGGCTTCCTGATGAGCAGTCAGGTACAGGAGCGATACCACTACGCGGAGACAAAAGTGCTCATTGGATAGGAGAGACCATATGAAAACGTATATTGTCATCGGCCTGGGCCGGTTCGGCACCTCGGTTGCAACAAGGCTCTATGAGCTGGGCAATGAGGTCCTGGCCATTGACGCCAAAGAGGAAAACATTCAGCAGATTTCCGACCGGGTGACGCACGCTGCTGTAGGCGACGCCCGGGACGAAGCGGTGCTGCGGGCTCTGGGCGTGCGGAATTTTGAGTGTGCCATTGTAGCCATCGGCGAGGACTTAGCTGCCAGCATTCTCATCACGCTGACCTTGAAGGAATTGGGGGTACCGGCGGTCATCTGTAAGGCCAGCAACGAAGCATACAAGCGGGCGCTGGAAAAGGTGGGTGCCGACCGGGTTGTGATTCCTGAACGGGAAATGGCGGCCAAATTGGCACAGAACCTGTCCTGCTCCAATATTCTGGACTTTATTGAGCTGTCCGACACCTACGGCATCGCCGATGTGGCTGTGCCGGAGAGCTGGGTGGGAAAATCCATCCGAGAGCTCAATGTCCGGGCCAAATATGGCATCAACGTTCTGGCCGTCAAAGTCAACGGCAAGCTCCAGGTCATGCCCAGCGCCGACGCCCATATGGAGCCCGGTACGGTACTGGTGGCCATGGGCACCAATGAGCAGCTGGCCAAGCTGCAAAAGCGATGAGGGAGGAGCGGATCACCAGCCGTCAGAACCCTCTGCTGCGGCATGTGAAAAAACTGCTGACTTCCCGCAGCTACCGGCAGCAGTGCAGAGAATATGCCGGAGACGGCACAAAGCTGCTGGAAGAGGCGTTACGCTGGGACGCCGGCGTGAAAACCATCATCGCTGCGGAGACTGTGGTACTGCCGCCGGTACCGGATACGGTGCGAGTTGCACGAGTGCCCATGGACGTTATGGAGAGCGTCTCCCAGATGCAGACGCCCCAGGGGGCTATCTTCCTCTGTGCTCTGCCCCGACCAGAGCCGCTGCACCTCACCGGCGGGTGCCTGATTCTCGACGGTATTCAGGACCCGGGCAATGTGGGAACCATTCTGCGGACCGCCGACGCCATGGAAGTGCCGGTGGTTTTGGCTGAGGGATGTGCCGACCCGTACAGTCCCAAGACAGTCCGGGCCACCATGGGGGCGATTTTTCGGACCCGGCCCCAAATGGCCGGGCGAGAGGAGATTGCTGCGGCCTGCCGGGCAGCGGAAATTCCCCTGATTGCCACGGCCCTGTCGGAGCGCTCCGTGGACATTCGGACGTTACCCCTGGAGCGGGCGGCGGTGGTCATCGGCAGCGAAGGCCGGGGCGTCAGCCCGGAGCTGTTGGCCCTGTCCCAGCAGCAGGCCATTATCCCAATGAATCCCCGCTGTGAATCCCTCAATGCCGCGGTGGCGGCCACCATTGTTCTGTGGCAGATGCGGGGAACGCGATAAGAGAGAGAAGGAGGGGCGGCCATGCTTTATTGGATCTGGCTGACAACCAGAAAAGGCATTGGAAACCGGACCATTCAAAAAATCCTTTCCTGTTTTGAGACGCCTCAGGATGTCTATCACGCCGGTGAAGCGGAATACCGCCGGGCCAGATTGACGCCCAAGGAAATCGAGGCATTGTTGGACAAATCCCTGGAGGAGCCGCGGCAAATTCTGCGCTCCTGCGCCCGGAAGGAGATCCACATTCTCACGTTGCAGGATGTGGCCTATCCGCAGCGGCTGCGCAATATCGAGGACCCGCCTGCGGTCCTGTACTATACCGGCGTCTTACCGGCTTTGGACGATGAACCGGTCATTGCCATCGTCGGTTCCCGCCACTGTTCCCCCTATGCCATGGCCTGTGCCAAACGGCTGGGCTATCAGATTGCCATGAGCGGTGGCATTGTCGTCTCCGGTATGGCCCATGGCGCCGATGCCATGGCTATGACCGGCGCGATTCCCACAGGGCGTATGGTCATCGGTGTGCTAGGCTGTGGACTGGATATCGTCTATCCGGCCAAAAACCGGCAGATTTATAATGATCTCCGGGCCCACGGCTGCCTTATCAGCGAATACCCGCCGGGGACGCCACCACGGGGCAGCAATTTTCCCGTCCGCAACCGAATTATCAGTGGCCTTTCCTGCGGTGTGGTCATTGTGGAAGCACCCGCCAAAAGTGGTGCGCTGATTACGGCGCAACACGCATTGGACCAGGGGAGGGATGTCTTTGTGGTGCCCGGAAACGCCGGTGTCACCACTTGCGCCGGAAGCAATCGCCTGCTGAAGGAGGGGGCGGCCCTGGTAGAGGATGGGTGGGATGTCATGCAGGAATATGAACATCTCTATCCCAATCGGATTCGCCGTTACAGCGCCAAGTCCACGTTTGCGGCAGCCAAGGAAGCGCCGCGGCAATATCTGCGGGAGGAGAACGAGGAGGAAGACGCGTTTTTCCCGACGGCGGAACCGGACAAAATCCGGGAGTCGCCTGCTGTTATGGAACAGCAGACCGTGGCTAGTCCAACCGTCGGAAAGAGGCGGTCCGACAAAAAATCCGTTGACAAGGAGAAATCAGACGGGTATATTGACGTACAAGCCATCCTTGATCGGGTGACACCCGACGAGAAGAATATTTTGCTGCATTTGCAGCGGCCCCTGTGCCTTGATGAATTGGCAGCCGCCTGCCGTATGGACACCAGTGCCGTTCTGGCGTCACTGACCATGCTGGAGATCAAACAATATATCCGCCGGCTGCCGGGCAGCCGTTATGAGCTGGCCAAGGACCAGTCATAAACAATAATCCTGCCGGTGGATGCCGGCAAGTTGGAGGAACGTACATGGCGAGCGAACAGACGAATCTTGTGATCGTGGAGTCCCCGTCCAAGGCCAAAACCATTGGTAAATATCTGGGGCCTAAGTATCAGGTCAAGGCCTGTATGGGTCACCTGCGGGACCTGCCCAAAAGCAAGATGGGCGTCGATTTTGAAAATAATTTTGAACCCCACTATATCCCCATGAAGGGCAAGGAAGCGGTCATTGCCGATTTAAAAAAAGCGGCCAAGGGCAGCGAAAACATCTATCTGGCCACCGACCCGGACCGGGAAGGCGAGGCCATTTCCTGGCATTTAAAAACTCTTTTAAACATTCCCGACGAGAAGACACTGCGGGTGACGTTCAACGAGATTACGAAAAATGTGGTCACCAAAGCCATTGAATCACCCCGGGGCATCGATTACGATTTGGTAGACGCCCAGCAGGCCCGGCGGATTCTGGACCGGATTGTGGGCTATCAGCTGAGTCCTCTGCTGTGGAAGAAAGTCCGCCGGGGACTGTCCGCCGGACGAGTCCAGTCGGTGGCTACCCGCATGGTGGTGGATCGGGAGAATGAAATCCGTGCCTTTGAGCCTCAGGAGTATTGGACGCTGGATGTGGTGCTGGAGCGGATGGGCAAGCCCGGTAAGTTCCAGGCCCGGTTTTACGGCGACCCCAAAAAGCGGGAATTGAAGAATCTTGAAGAAGTCCAGGCGGTGGTGTCCTCTCTGGAACGGGGCAGCTTCAAGGTGTCCAGTGTCAAACGGACCGAGAAGAAGCGCTCTCCCGCGCCGCCTTTCATTACGTCTACCCTACAGCAGGAGGCGTCCCGGAAGCTGAATATGACCCCCAAACGCACCATGGCCATTGCCCAGCAGCTGTATGAGGGCATTGACATTACCGGCGAGGGGACGTTGGGTCTCATCACCTATATGCGTACCGATTCCACCCGTCTGTCCGATGACGCGCTGGAGGCGGCCCAGGAGTTCATTATCAGCCGTTACGGCGCGGCCTATCACAATGGTGCGCACCGGCAGTTCAAGACGAAGAACGCTGCCCAGGACGCCCACGAAGCCATCCGCCCCAGTAATGTGCGGCTGGACCCGGAAACCATTGCCGGAGACCTGACCAAGGACCAGTACCGGCTCTACAAGCTGATCTGGAGCCGGTTTGTGGCCTGCCAGATGGCCAATGCGCTCTATGACGCCATTGCCATCGAAGCCACCTGCGGCGACAACGTGTTCCGGGCCAACCACCAGAGTCTGAAATTCGCCGGCTTTACCGCCGTCTATGAAGAGGGAAAAGACGATGAAGCCGAGGAAGTTCAGTCCCCGCTGCCGGACCTGACCGAGGATGAGCCATTGAAGCGGGTGGACACCATGCAGGATCAGCATTTCACCCAGCCTCCGGCCCGGTACACCGAGGCCACCCTGGTTCGTGCCATGGAGGAAAAGGGCGTGGGCCGTCCGTCCACCTATGCCACCATAATTTCCACCAT
Source organism: Candidatus Avoscillospira sp. LCP25S3_F1 (assembly GCF_052117125.1). NCBI lineage: Bacteria > Bacillati > Bacillota > Clostridia > Eubacteriales > Oscillospiraceae > Candidatus Avoscillospira > Candidatus Avoscillospira sp. LCP25S3_F1. The sequence goes on from NZ_JBQKJT010000007.1 coordinate 27,108, forward strand.
TGAGGACCGGGAGTATGTCATCAAGCAGGACAAGCGCCTGTCGCCTACGCCCTTGGGCGAGGTGGTCAACGGCTTGATGGTGGAGCGATTCAATGACATTGTGGACGTGGAATTTACCGCCGGTATGGAACGGAAGCTGGACCAGGTGGAGGAGGGCAAGCTGCCCTGGAAAAAGGTCTTGGCTGATTTTTACACGGATTTCAGCAAGGAGTTGGCCGATGCCGAGGAGGCACTGAAGGACGTGCGTCTCAAGGTGCCGGAGGAGGTCACCGACGAGATCTGTGAGGTCTGCGGCCGGAATATGGTAGTCAAGACAGGCCGCTTCGGCCGGTTCCTGGCTTGCCCCGGTTACCCGGAGTGCAAGAATACGAAACCCATCGTGGAGCGGATGCCGGGCCGGTGTCCCAAGTGCGGCAGCGGCATGCTCAAGCGCAAGTCCAAAAAAGGCTATGCTTATTATGCCTGTGAGCAGGGGGCCGAGTGTGGATTTATGTCCTGGGATGTGCCAACAGAGCTGGATTGCCCTGTTTGTGGTCAAACCATGTTCAAGAAGTCGGGCCGCGGCCATATGAAGCCTTTCTGTATCAATGAGAAATGCGAGAACTTCCTGCCGGAGGACCAGCGTGGTTATCGGAAGAAGCCGGGACAGGCGGCCGCCGAGACGGAAGGGCAGACGGAGGGCGAAACCGCCGCAGCTGACAACGAGACAGCGCCCACCAAGACAGCGGCCAAGAAATCCACCACTAAAAAAGCGGCGGCGGCCAAGAAGACCGACGAAAAGAAGAGCACCGCCGCCAAAAAGGCGACGACCGCCAAAAAGACAGCGGCCACGAAAAAGACGGCCAAGAAGCAGGATGAGGACGGCAAGAAGGGAGAGACCGCATGAGTATTGTGACCGTAGTGGGCGCGGGCTTGGCTGGGTGCGAGGCTGCGTGGCAGCTGGCCCAGAGGGGCATTGATGTGGAACTGGTGGAAATGAAACCCCACAAGATGACCCCGGCCCATCACAGCGCGGATTTTGCCGAGTTGGTCTGCTCCAACTCTTTGCGGGGAGACCGTCTGGAAAACGCTGTGGGCCTGTTGAAGGAGGAGCTGCGCCGTTGCGGTAGCTTGATTCTCCGGTGCGCCGAGGAAACCCGTGTGGAGGCGGGCGGCGCGTTGGCGGTGGACCGTCACGGCTTTTCGGCGCTAGTGACGGAACGCATTCGCAGCCATCCCCACATCCATGTGACCGAGGCCGAGGTGACAGAGGTGCCGGAAGGCCCTGTCATTATCGCCACGGGCCCGCTCACCAGCGACGCCCTAAGTGAGGCCATCCACAACTATTTCGGTGGTGCGGACTATATGAATTTCTTTGATGCCGCCGCTCCGCTGGTGTCTGCCGAGTCCATCGATATGGAACAGGCCTGGTTTGCCTCCCGGTACGACCGGGGCACCGCCGACTATATCAACTGCGCCATGGATCAGGAGCAGTATCTGGCTTTTGTGGAAGCACTGAAAACAGCGGAGGAGGCCGAAGTCCACGGCTTCGAGGATAAAATGGTTTTTGAGGGCTGTATGCCTGTGGAGGTAATGGCCCGCCGGGGTGTGGATACGCTGCGCTATGGACCGTTAAAGCCGGTGGGACTGAAAAATCCCGCCACCGGGATGGAACCCTATGCCGTTGTGCAGCTGCGCAAGGATAACGCCGCCGGTACGGTCTATAACCTGGTAGGCTTCCAGACCCACCTGCGATTCCCGGAACAGAAACGAGTGTTTTCTATGATTCCAGCATTGCGCAATGCGGAGTTTGTCCGGTACGGTGTTATGCACCGCAATACGTTCCTCAACTCGCCTCAGCTGCTGGACCGGTACTATGCCGACCGGCGGAACCCGCTGGTGGCTTTTGCCGGGCAGATGACCGGCGTAGAGGGCTATGTGGAATCTACGGCATCCGGTTTTCTGGCGGCTCTGGCCATGGCGGCCAAGGTCCAGGAGAAGCCCTTGCCGGAGTTTTCCAGAGAGACGGCCATTGGCGCACTGGCCTGGTACATCAGCGAGGGCAGCGTCGGCGACTTCCAGCCCATGAATGTGAATTTCGGCATCATCGAGCCTTTGGGCTACCGAGTAAAGGGCAAGGCCAATAAAAACCTGGCCATTGCCAACCGGGCCCTGGAGCGGATTGACGCCATGTTACCAATACTGTGAGAAAGGAGCGCGGTCATGAGAATCATCATTGACGCCATGGGTGGAGACAACGCCCCCAACGCCGTCGTCTCCGGCGCTGTACGCGCGGCCCGGGAGTTGAATACCGAAGTGGTCCTGGTGGGCCGTGGTGCGGATATCCTCAAGGCGCTGGAGCAGCAAGGCATTACCAACCTTCCCAAGGGTGTAGAAGTGGCCAACGCCGAGGACGTGGTAGACATGCACGACGACCCGGCCACAGTGGTCCGCAAGCGCCGCGACTCCTCCATGGTGGTGGGTTTGCGGATGTTGTCGGAAGGCAAGGGCGATGCCTTTATCTCCGCCGGCAGCACCGGCGCTGTCCTGACGGCGGCTACGCTGATTGTCAAACGTATTCCCGGCATTCGCCGGGCGGCCATGGCGCCCATTCTGCCTACGGCCACGGGCCGCTGTGTCCTCATCGACTGCGGCGCCAATGCCGAGTGTACACCGGAATTTCTCCTGCAATTCGCCTGTATGGGTTCTTTCTATGCCAAGGCTACATTGGGTATCGAGCATCCCCGGGTGGGCTTGCTGAATATCGGCGCTGAGGACTCCAAGGGTACGGAGCTGCAACGCCAGACCTATGGCCTGCTGCAGCGGCTGTCGGAGGCGGGAGCCATTCAATTTATCGGCAACGTGGAAGCGCGGGATGTCCCGCTGGGCGGCGCCGATGTGGTGGTAGCCGACGGATTCTCCGGCAACATCCTCCTGAAAACCATGGAGGGTACGGCCAAGCTGGTCACCGGCGAAATGAAAAAGGTATTTCTCCAGAACAGCCTGACCAAATTGGCCGCCTTGTTCTGCAAGAAGGGCCTGGGGGAACTGAAGCAGAAAATGGACTACCGGGAGGTGGGCGGCACGCCGTTCCTGGGGGTCACTAAGCCCGTCATCAAGGCCCACGGCTCCTCCGATGAGTTGGCTGTGTTTCATGCGGTGCGGCAGGCCGTGGAGACGGTGCAGAGCGATCTGGTGGGAGCCATCGAGGCCAATATGGAGTATCTGACCGTTCCAAAGGAGTTGGACCATGCTGAGTGAATTGGAAAAGGCGCTGGGCTATACGTTCCGGGACAGGCGGCTGCTGGAAAACGCTCTGACCCACAGTTCCTACGCCAATGAGAAGTGGAAAAACAGTCTGGCCAGCAATGAGCGTCTGGAATTTTTGGGAGATTCCATCCTGGGCTTTGTGGTGGCGGAGTACTTGTACCGCAAGTGCCCCGACCATCCCGAAGGTGATCTGACCAGGATGCGGGCCGACTTGGTCTGTGAGGTGAGCTTGGCCCAAGTGGCGGCCAAGCTGGGCCTTGGCAAGCATTTACTGCTGGGCCATGGTGAGGAGCAGGGCGGCGGCCGCACCCGCAACAGCATCAATGCCGACGCCGTGGAGTCCGTCATCGCGGCGGCTTATCTGGACGGCGGATTTCAGGCGGCCAAGGGGATCATTGACCGGCTCATCCTGACGGATGTTCCCAAGGGCAGGCCCCGCAACTGCGACTATAAGACGGCTTTGCAGGAACTGGTGCAACGGAAAAAGAACCAGGTTTTGGCCTATACGCTGCTGACGGAGTCCGGCCCCGACCATGACAAGACCTTCCGGGTGGAGGTCACCCTCAACGGGGAAGTGGTGGGCATCGGCAGCGGCTCCAGCAAGAAGCGGGCTGAACAGGCGGCGGCGGAGCAGGCCATTGAAAAGCTGTATCCCAATGAATGAAATCGATCACGGGCGCAGAGACAACTCTGCGCCCTTTTTGGAGGAACCATGGCGCGCAATCGTATTCTTCCCATTTTTGTACCCCATTGGGGCTGTCCCCATCAGTGTGTTTTTTGCGACCAGCGGACCATTTCCGGCTGTCACCGTCCGGTCACGGCGACGGATGTGACACGGCTGCTGACAGAAGCGCTGCCTCTGGCGGGCCAGGGGGCGGAGGTTGCCTTTTACGGCGGAAGCTTTACAGCCATTCCCGCGGAACAGCAGCAGGAACTGCTGGACGCCGTTGGGCCGTTTCTCCGGACGAAGGCCGTTGGCTCTGTCCGGGTTTCTACTCGGCCCGACACCATCACACCGGAGACGCTGGAGCGTCTGTGGCGAGGCGGTGTCCGCACAGTGGAATTGGGATGCCAGTCCATGGACGATGCGGTTCTCAAAGCGTCCGGACGCGGACACGGCAGAGAGGTGGTGGCCCCGGCGGTGGCGCTGCTGCGGCAGTATGGATTTTCCGTTGTGTTGCAGATGATGACCGGCTTACCGGCGCAAACCGATGAAAGCGCTTTAAAAACAGCCTGGGCGCTGGCGGCGTTGCAGCCGGACGGCGTTCGGCTCTATCCCACGGTGGTGGTCCGGGGGACGGTGCTTGCGGAACGGTATGCGGACGGGTCGTATCGTCCCCAGACACTGGAGGAAGCAACGGCCTTAGGAGCGGAGATTCTGGAATGCTTCTTGCGCCGTGCTATTCCTGTGCTGCGCATTGGATTGCAGCCGTCTGAGGAACTGGCAAAGTCGGTGGTGGCCGGACCATATCACCCGGCATTGGGGGAGCTGGTCAAGAGCCGCGTCTACCGCAACCGGGCCCAGGCGCTGCTGGAGACGGTGACGCCGGGCAGCGACACGGTGCTGGCCGTTGCGCCCAACCGCGTCAGCCTGATGACGGGGCAAAAACGGTGCAACATCAACTGGCTGCGGCAGCGGTATGGCCTGCACAGTCTGCGGATCGTCCAGGAACCCATGGAAGATTGGGAAATCCGCTTGCAATCGTCGGAAAGTCTTGATAAAATAAACAGATAAGACCGTGGAAAGGGGATGGACGCACCGTGTACTTAAAATCGCTGGAGATGCAGGGCTTCAAGTCCTTCCCTGATAAGACCGTTGTGCAGTTCGGCCACGATATCACCGCCATTGTGGGGCCCAACGGCAGCGGCAAGTCCAATATCTCCGACGCCGTCAGCTGGGTTTTGGGCGAGCAGAGCTCCCGCAGTCTGCGAGGCGCCAAAATGGAGGACGTCATCTTCGGCGGCACGGCCAAACGGGCTCAGGTGGGCTTTGCCGAAGCGGCGCTGCTGCTGGATAATGGAGACGGGTCCTTGCGGGTGGACGCGCCGGAGGTCATGATCACCCGCCGGTATTACCGCAGCGGCGAGAGCGAGTACTACATCAACCGGCAGTCGGCCCGCCTGCGGGATATCCATGAACTGCTGATGGACACGGGCCTGGGCCGGGAGGGTTACTCCAATATCGGCCAGGGCCGCATTGATGAAATCCTGGCGGTCAAGAGCACCGACCGCCGTGAGATTTTTGAGGAGGCGGCAGGAATTTCCAAGTATCGCCACCGCAAGGAGGAAACGGAACGGCGTCTGGCGGGTACCGAGGACAATCTGCTTCGCATCGGCGATAAGATTGCGGAGTTGGAGTTGCAGCTGGAACCGCTGCGCCGGCAGGCGGAACAGGCCCGGATGTATCTGGAATTGCGGCAAGCGCTGAAAGAACAGGAGACGGCTCTGTGGCTGGCCCAGCTGGCCCGACTGGGAGAGGCGGCCTGCAAGGCACGGGACGACCACGCTGCCGCTGCCGACCAGTTGCAGCAGGCCCATGATGGGCTGGAGGGCCTGTATAAGACGGCGGAAGCCTTAGGCCAAGAACTGCGGGAGCAGGACCAGCGCACGGACGGTCTGCGCAGTTCCGTTGACAGCCTGGAGAATACGATCCATCGCTATGACAGCGAACAGGCGGTTCTGGAGACCAACCAAGCCAACCGCCAGGAGACATTGGAGCAGATCGGCCGGGAACTGGCCCAGCAGGCAGACCGTTCCGGCGGCTTGCGCAGTCAGATGGCGGAACGGGAGACGCAGCTGGCCGAATTGCGGCAGCGGCGGAGCCAATGTGCCGAAGAACTGGAGGCCATGGAGGAAACTCTGTACCGCTGGGAGCGGCAGGCCCAGTCGGCCCAGGACCATCTGCACCAGCTGCAACTGGAGCAAACGGCTGTGGCGGCGCGATTGGACAACTGCCACCGGGAACAGGAAACGCTGGAACAATCTCTGACGGAACAGGAGAGCCGCAAAAGTGATTTGGTCCGGCAGACGGCGGAAGCGGAGGCCAGACTGGCCGACGCAATGGAACAGCGCAATCAGGCCCAGGGACAACTGGAAGCGGCACGGCAGGCGGCGACAGAAACGGCCAATGCTGTGGCAGGCCACAGACTGCGGGCGGACAACCGACGGACCGCCCTGGAGACGGTACAGCAGAAGCGGGCCGAATCAGGTAAGGTCCTGGATGCGGCTATGGCAAGACTGCGGATGCTGCGGGAATTGGAGCAGGAGTACGAGGGCTTTTCCAAGGCGGTGCGTATTGTCATGCAGGAAGCGGAACGGGGGCGGCTGGCGCATATCCACGGCCCTGTGTCCAAGCTGCTGCAAACAGAGGAAGCGTATACCGTAGCCATGGAGACGGCTCTGGGCCCGGCTATGCAGCAAATTGTGGTCACGGCGGAGGAGGATGGCAAGGCCGCTATTGCACTGCTGAAGCGGCGCGACGGCGGACGGGCCACCTTCCTGCCCCTGGAAACCATCCGGGGCCGCCGGTTGCAGGAGCGGGGCCTGGAACAGTGCCGCGGATTTGTGGGTGTCGCTGTGGATTTGCTGACTTGTGACGAACGGTATGGGGAGATTTTCTCCAACCTCCTGGGGAAAACCGTCATTGTGGAGACCATGGACAACGCCATTGCCATGGCTCGCGCCTATGGACACCGTTTCCGGATCGTCACGCTGGACGGTCAGGTGCTCCATGCCGGCGGTTCCATGACCGGCGGCTCGACGGCCCGCAATGTGGGTATTCTATCCCGGGCCAATCAGTTACAGCGACTGGAGAACGAGACGGCGGAACTGCGCCAGGAACAGGAACAGTTGGACCGGAAATTGCGGCAGGCCCAGGAGGCCCAGTGTGAGGCTGACAGCCAGCTGGCCCAATCGGAAGCCCAGCTGCGAGCGGCAGAGGACCAGGTCCTCCGTCTGGAAGGCGAGGTACGTCAGCGGCAGTTGGTAGCTGAAAATGCCGCTGAGCAGCTGGAGCAGCGCCGCCGGGAAGAGGCGGCGGCGGACCGGGGACAGGCCGGAACGGCCCAACGGCGGCAGGAGCTGGCGGAGCAGCTGACAGAATTGACCCAATGCCGGGAGCAGCTGCAACAGCAGATTGTGGACGCAGAGACGGACCAACAGAAGACGGCCGCCCAATACGCTGCCGTACAGGAACAACATACGGCGCTGCGGCTGGAAGCCGCATCTCTGGAGACGGGAGAGCGTACAGCCCGTGATGCTTTGGAGCAGCTGACGGCGCTGCAAGATCAGCTGGAGGACCAGCGGGACGCCAAACTGCTGTTACAGCAGCAACAGCAACAGGAATTACAGGTGTTTGCCGATCAGGCGCGGACCATTGTTGCCCGCCGGGAAGGCGTGGTACAGACGTTGGAGCAGAAGCGCGAGCAGCTGCGGCAGGCGTTATCGAACCGGATGCAGCTGGAAGCCAGAAAAACCCGGACGGAGAAAGCCGCCCAGGAGCGAAATAAGGAGATTCTGCTGCTGGAGCGGGAGTGCGCCCGCCTGGAACAGAAACGGACCACGGCGGAACTGGAGGAAAAACAGATTATCGACCGTCTGTGGGATACGTATGAGCTGACGCCCACTACAGCGGCAGCGGTGGCTGCGCCCATCCAGACCGACGCCGAGACTGGGCGGGAGATTCAGAATCTCAAGCGGAAACTCAGCGCACTGGGTACACCCAATTTGGGGGCCATTGAGGAATATGATCGAGTTTCCGAACGGCATGCGTTTCTGGATGGCCAGCGGCAGGATGTGCTGCAGGCCCGGGGAGAACTGACGGATATCATCGACTCCTTGACGCAGGAGATGACGGAAATCTTTGTCCGGGAGTTTGACCGGATCAACGCGCACTTTGCCGAGACGTTCCGTGAGATGTTTGGCGGCGGCAAGGCTTCCCTGGAATTGGAAGACGCCCAGGACCCGTTGGGCTGTGGCATCGAAATCCAGGTGCAGCCGCCTGGGAAGCAGCTGAAAACACTGACGCTGCTGTCGGGCGGCGAGAAAGCCTTTGTGGCGATTGCATTGTATTTCGCCATTTTGCAGGTACGCCCCACGCCGTTTTGCCTGCTGGACGAAATTGATGCGGCCCTGGACGACAGCAACGTCCATCGGTTTGCCACCTATTTGAGAAATCTGTGCCGGGAGACACAGTTTATTGTAATCACCCACCGGCGGGGGACCATGGAGGCGGCGGACGTCCTCTACGGCGTCACCATGCAGGAGCAGGGAGTCTCCACCATCCTCCATATCGATATGGAGCAAATGACAAAAGAGCTGGGCATTTGACCGGCGGAAAAGGTAGGATACCATGGGATTTTTCGACAAAATCAAAACAGGACTCACCAAAACCCGTAAGGCCATGGAGTCGTCTCTCGGCGAGATTTTCTCCGGCTTTGCCACCATCGACGAGGAGTTCTATGAGGAATTGGAAGAAAGCCTGATTCTGGCAGACCTGGGCGTGGAGACGGCAACCAAGGCTGTGGAACAGCTGCGCCGCCGGGTGAAGGAACAGAAGCTCAAGGACAACGATGCTGTCCGCAACGCTCTCAAGGATATTCTGGTGGAGATGCTGCAAGTGGGCGACACGGCGCTGAAAGCCACCACCAAGCCGTCTGTGGTCCTGGTCATCGGCGTCAATGGTGTGGGCAAGACCACCACCATCGGCAAAATGGCCAACCACTTGCGGGAAGAGGGGAAAAAGGTTTTGCTGTGCGCCGCCGACACCTTCCGGGCCGCCGCTGCCGACCAGTTGGAAATCTGGGCAGAGCGCAGCGGGGTGGAGATTGTTCGCCAGCACGAAGGCGCCGATCCGGCTTCGGTGGTCTATGATGCCATCGCCGCGGCCCGGGCCAGAGGCACCGATATCATCCTCTGCGATACGGCCGGACGGCTCCACAACAAGCAGAACCTTATGAACGAGCTGGGCAAGATTGCCCGTATTCTGGAGCGGGAGCTGCCGGAGGCTGACAAGGAAGTGCTGCTGGTGCTGGACGGTACTACCGGGCAGAATGGTCTCATTCAGGCCAAGCAGTTCCAGGAGATTGCCGGCGTCACCGGCATGGTTCTGACAAAACTGGACGGTACGGCCAAAGGCGGCATTGTCATTGCTGTGGCCGATGTGCTGCAAATTCCCGTAAAGTATATCGGCGTCGGCGAGCAGATCGACGATCTCATGCCCTTCGACGCCCGTGCGTTTGTAGACGCGCTGATTTAAAGGAGGGTCGCCATGCGAATCGACGGAAGAACCAACGACGCCATTCGGCCGGTGAAGCTGACTACCGGCTTTTCCAAATTCGCCGAGGGCAGCTGCCTCATTGAGATGGGCAATACCATGGTTTTGTGCTGCGCTTCGGTGGAGGAGCGGGTGCCGCCCCACGTCCAGTCCGGCGGCTGGATTACGGCGGAGTATTCCATGCTGCCCCGGGCCAACCGGGAACGGACCAAGCGGGACGTCAGCAAATTGAAGCTGGCCCCCAGAAGCGCCGAGATTCAGAGATTGATTGGCCGTGCACTTCGCAGTGCTGTGGATTTGGAACTGTTGGGCGAACATACCATCACTATTGACTGCGACGTGCTCCAGGGTGACGGCGGTACCCGTACCGCCTCCGTCACCGGTGGTTTTGTGGCATTGGCTCTGGCCTGCCGCAAGCTGCTGGAGGAGGGAAAGATCGAGGCCATGCCCCTCAAGGGCTATGTGGCGGGCGTATCCGCCGGTATTGTCCACGATGAACTGCTGTTGGACCTGTGCTATGAGGAGGACTCCAACGCCATGGTGGATTTAAACTGTGTTATGAGCGACGACGGCCGCATCATTGAATTGCAGGGAACCGGTGAGGAACGGCCCTTTACGCTGGAGGAGCAGCAAGCACTGGTCCGCCTGTGCGCCAAGGGCAACGCCGAGCTGCATGCCATGCAGAAGGCCGTGCTGGGGGAACTGGTATGAAACTGGTATTGGCAAGTAAAAATAAAGGAAAGCTGCGGGAATTACAGACTATGCTGCGGGACATACCGGTGGAGGTGCTGCTGGAGTCTCAGGTAGGCATCGATCTGGAAGTGGAGGAGACAGGAACGACCTTTGAAGAGAACTCCTGTCTCAAGGCCATGGCCGTCATGAAGGCCAGCGGTTTGCCGGCTATCGCCGATGACAGCGGCCTGGTGGTGGACGCTCTGGACGGCGCGCCCGGCGTCTATTCGGCCCGGTACGGCGGACTGGACAGCGATGAGGCCCGGACGGCCTATCTGTTGAAAAATATGGAACAGGTGCCGGACGACCGGCGGACTGCCCGGTTTGTCAGCGTCATCACCGCCTGTTTCCCGGACGGACGGGAAATTCAGGCTCGGGGCGAATGCGAGGGCGTCATCACCAGGGAGGTCCGGGGTGACGGCGGCTTCGGCTATGATCCGATCTTTTTGGTGCCGTCTCTGGGGCAAACCTTTGGGGAGCTGCCTGCCGAGGAAAAGAATCGAATTTCGCACAGAGCCAAGGCTTTGGAGCGGTTTACAGAACAGTTGAACAAGGAGTTACAATATGTTGACAAGTAAGGAACGGGCGGAGCTGCGCTCCAAAGCCAATACGCTGGACACAGTTTTGATGGTGGGCAAAGGCGGTGTGACGGAAAACGTCATCGCCCAGGCCGAAACCCTGCTGGATGCCCGGGAACTGGTCAAGGGCCGGGTCCTGGAGACGGCCCTGATGAGCGCTCGGGAAGTGTCCGATGCCATCTGTGAGGCCACCGGCGCCGACGGAATCCAGTGCGTGGGCTCCAAGTTTGTCATCTACCGGTTTTCCAAGAAGCTGGAGGCCCAGCGTCAGGCGGAACGGGCCAAAGAGAAGGCCAAGGCTAAGGCGGCCAAGAAAGTCAACCCTGTCCGGGCCGGTGTCCAGGCACGCCGCAAGAAGGCCAGAGAAGAGCGGGAGAAGCGCAACGCCTATTTTAAGGAGGCTGCCATTGCCGCGGCCAAGGAACGCAAAAAATAAGGGCCGCCGCCGATGGCGGTACGAAATTGTAAGAATTGGGGGCGTGTGGTATGGGAAGAATCGGTATATATGGCGGCAGCTTTAATCCGCCCCATGTGGGCCATACACTGGCCATGCGGGAAATGGTGCGGGCGCTGGACCTGGATCGGCTGATCCTGATCCCGGCTCTGGCGCCGCCCCACAAGAAACTGGAGCCCGGTTCACCCGACGCCGAGACACGGCTGGAACTGCTGCGTCTGGCAACAGAAGGGATGGAACGGGTGGTCATCGACGACCAGGAGTTGCGGCGGGACGGACCCAGCTATACATCGGATACGGTGCACGCGCTGCACAAGCGGTATCCCGACGACCGGCTGTATCTGCTCATGGGCACCGATATGTTTTTGTCCTTTGACAGTTGGCATGAGCCGGAGAAAATCTGCCGCCATGCGGTGCTGGCAGTGGTCCACCGGGAAACGGCGGACCCGGACCTGACGGCCCGGATGCAGGAACAGGCCGAGAAGCTCCGCAAGCAGTTCGACGCCGAGGTGGTGGTGCTGGACAACCAGGTAGAGGATATGTCCTCCACGGAAACCCGGCGCATGCTGCACTTCCAGTGTGCCGATACCTATCTGGCGCCGCGTCTGTTGGAGTACATCCGGCAGAATGGCCTCTACAGAACGGCGGAAAACTGGAAAAATCTTCCCTTTGAACAGCTGCGGAAAATCAGCCTTTCTCTCCACGATCCCAAGCGGGTCCCCCATGTGGTCGGCTGCTGTAAGACGGCGGCTCGGCTGGCTCGCCGGTGGGGCGCTGACGAGGCCATCGCGGCCCGCTGCGGTATTCTTCATGATGTGACCAAGGCTCTTGGAAAAAGAGCACAGTTGCTATTGTGTGAAAAATATGGTATTATGACTAACGCATTTGAGCGCGAACATTATAAATTGCTCCATTCCAGGACCGGCGCTGCTGTGGCCCGCCACATTTTCGGCGAATGCGATGAGGTGTACAACGCCATTTACTGGCATACCACCGGCAAGGCGGACATGACCTTGATGGAGAAAATCCTCTATATTTCGGACTATATGGAACCCCAGCGGAAGTTCGACGGCGTGGAGACCCTCCGGGAATTGACGGAGCGGGATCTGGATGCGGCGTTACTGTGTGGGTTCGAGATGTCCATCGCGCTGCTGGAAAGTGAGGGCAAAGCCCTGGACCGGTATACGGTCGAGGCGCGAGACTATTTACAGAGCGAAAGGACAAAAGAATGAAGCTTTTCGGAGGAAAACACACGACCAAACAAACTGGCGGTCAACGGAGCGGAAAAAGCAGCCCAGCACCATCCAAGGCACAACAGAAGGCGTCAGCGAATCCAGCGTCCAAGGCGCAGCAGAAACCGGCAGCGGCGGGAGCTTCCGGCAAGCAGCACCGGCTCAACGGTACGCAGCGGGGCTTGATTCTGCTGGGCGTGGCGGTGGCGGTGCTGGTGGCTGTGATTTTCGGCGTGGCCAAAGCGATGATCAAGCCGCCGGAGCGGCCCGGCACCAATCAGAGCGTCAGCCTATCCAAGGACAAGGATCAGAAGAAACCGGCCTTTACCTATGTCAACGACGATGGGCAAGAGGTGGAAGCCCAGTTTGAAGCGCCGGGCAGTCTGGTAGACGGCGTCTATAATATATTGGTTGTAGGCACCGATAAGGGCAGTTTCCTGACGGATACCATTATGATTGCCCATATGAACACTGTAGACCATACGGTGGCGCTGATGAGCGTCCCCCGGGATACGCTGGTTTACGGCAACTATTCTGTACCCAAGATCAACTCCGTCTACGGCGGTGCCGGCGGCGGAGACGATGGAATCGAAGCTCTGCGGCAGATGCTGGCCTCCATTCTGGGCTTCGAGGTGGACGGCTATGTGGAAGTGAATCTGGAAGCTTTCGTGGAGATCATCGATCTCATGGGAGGCGTCACCTTTGATGTGCCGCAGAGAATGTACTATTCCGACCCGTCCCAAAATCTCTATATTGATCTATATCCCGGCGAGCAGACGCTTACCGGCGATCAGGCCATCGGTGTGGTCCGATACCGCTCCGGCTACGCCGCCGGCGATATCCGCCGGACGGAGGTTCAGCGGGACTTTGTAAAGACGGCGGCAGAGCAGCTGTTCTCCCTGAAAACGCTGGCAAACATCCAGCCCATCGTAGAATCGGCCATCAAGCATGTAAAAACAGACCTCACTCTGGGCAATATGCTGTATTTTGCCCAGGAGGCATTGAAGTGCGATATGTCCAAAATGGAGACCTTCACATTGCCCGGCGCAGGTGTTTGGATCAATGGCGGCTCGTATTATTCCCTGTATCCCAGTCAGGTGCTGGAGGTTGTGAACGAATACTTTAACCCCTATGACGCCGATATTTCCCTGGGCAGTCTGCACATCCGCACCAGCGGCAGTTCTTCTTCCAGCGGTGGCTCTTCCTCCGGCGGCAGTTCTTCCAGCAGTTCCGGCGGCAGTTCCTCCGGCAATTCTTCTTCCAGCGGCAGCTCTTCCAGCAGTTCCTCCGGCGGTTCCACAGCCACTACCAAGCCGGATGATACAGATACGGAGACACCCGGTACCACAAATCCCGGCGTGACCGATCCCGGCACCAGCGGCTCCGGTACGACTGAGCCAGGCACGACCGAACCCGGTACGACCGAGCCGGGTACAACCGAACCCGGCACGACTGAGCCGGGCACGACCGAACCCGGTACGACAGAGCCGGGAATCACAGAACCTGGTACGACCGAGCCGGGTACGACTGAACCAGGCACGACGGAGCCTGGTACCACGGACCCTGGAACGACAACAGACCCAGGTACGACCACGCCGTCAGATGGTGGGGAGACATCCACTACCACACCGAATCCGGCGGAACCCACAGACACCGGCAGCGGTTCCACCGGCGTAGGCGTTCTGGACCCGCAGGCCTGAAACAGCGGAGATCAAAACCAAGATAAAACATCGGAAGGATGATGGAATTGTTAACACCGAAAGAGGTCGCGCTGGCGGCCGCCAAGGCATTGGATGATAAGAAGGGCATCGATATCAGACTCCTGGCCATTACGGATGTCTCCACCCTGGCCGATCACTTTTTGATCTGCACCGGCAGCTCCAATACCCATGTCAAGACGCTGTGTGACGCCGTGGAGGAAACGCTGGACAAGCTGGGCGAGCCGGTACTCCGCCGGGAAGGCCATCGCAGCGGTACTTGGGTGCTGCTGGATTTCGGCTGTCTGGTGGTCCATGTGTTTACCGACGAGACACGGAAGTTTTACGATCTGGAGCGGCTCTGGAACGATGCAACGCCGGTTCCGCTGGACGGCGTGATTACGGAATAAGAAGGAAGAAGAGAGACAATGAAGTACGATTTTACAGCCATTGAGAAAAAATGGCAGGCCAAATGGATGGAGACCAAGCCTTTTGCGGCAGTGACCGGCGGCGATAAGCCCAAGTTCTACGGTCTCATTGAGTTCCCGTACCCCTCTGGCCAGGGCCTCCATGTGGGCCATGCCAGACCGTATACGGCCATGGACGTGGTGGCTCGCAAAAAGCGCATGGAGGGCTATAACGTTCTGTTCCCCATGGGCTATGATGCGTTTGGTCTGCCTACGGAGAACTATGCCATCAAAAACCATATCCATCCGGCCAAGGTGACCCACGACAACATTCTGAACTTCCGCAGCCAGCTGCAAATGCTGGGCTATTCCTTTGACTGGGACCGGGAGATCAATACCACCGATCCCAGCTACTACAAGTGGACCCAGTGGATTTTCCTGCAACTGTGGAAGCACGGTCTGGCCTACAAGACCACCATGCCGGTCAACTGGTGTACTTCCTGCAAGTGCGTCCTTGCCAATGAGGAAGTGGTGGACGGTGTCTGTGAACGTTGCGGTGCGCCCGTGGTCCGTAAGGAGAAGAGCCAGTGGATGCTCCGCATCACCAAGTACGCCCAGCGTCTCATTGACGACCTGGACGATCTGGACTTCATCGAGCGGGTCAAGACCCAGCAGAAGAACTGGATTGGCCGTTCCACCGGCGCTGAGGTGACCTTCAAGGCCACTACCGGCGACGATATTGTGGTGTTCACCACCCGGCCCGACACGCTGTTCGGCGCCACCTATATGGTGCTCTCTCCCGAGCATGAGCTGGTGAAGAATTGGCTGGAGAGCGGCAAGCTGCACAATGCCGATGACGTCAAGGCCTATCAGGCTGCTGCGGCGTCCAAGTCCGACCTGGAGCGCACAGAGCTGAACAAGGAAAAGACCGGCGTCTGCCTGGACGGCGTCAAGGGTATCAACCCTGTCAACGGCAAGGAGATTCCCATCTTTATTTCCGATTACGTCCTGGCCACCTACGGTACCGGCGCCATTATGGCTGTGCCTGCCCATGATGACCGCGACTGGGAGTTTGCTAAAAAGTTCGGCTGCGAGATCATCGAAGTGGTCTCCGGCGGCGAGGATGTCCAGAAGGCGGCGTTTACTGCCAAGGACGAGACCGGCATCCTGGTCAATTCCGAATTTCTCAACGGCCTGACTGTCAAGGACGCCATTCCTGTCATCACAAAGTGGTTGGAAGAGAAGGGCATCGGCGCGGCTAAGGTCAACTATAAGCTCCGTGACTGGGTGTTCTCCCGCCAGCGCTACTGGGGTGAACCCATTCCCATGGTCTACTGCGAGAAGTGCGGCTGGCAGCCCCTGAGCGAGGATCAATTGCCCCTGCTGCTGCCGGACGTGGAGAGCTATGAACCCACCGATGACGGCGAATCACCCCTGTCCAAGATGACCGATTGGGTCAACACCACCTGTCCCTGCTGCGGCGGTCCGGCCAAACGGGAGACCGATACCATGCCCCAGTGGGCCGGTTCCAGCTGGTACTTCCTGCGGTATATGGACCCCCACAACGACAAGGCGCTGGCTTCCAAGGAAGCGTTGGAATACTGGTCTCCCGTGGACTGGTACAATGGCGGCATGGAGCACACGACGCTGCACCTGCTGTACAGCCGGTTCTGGCATAAGTTCCTTTATGATATCGGCGTGGTGCCCACCAAGGAGCCGTACAAGAAGCGTACCAGCCACGGTATGATTCTGGGCGAAGGCGGCGAAAAGATGTCCAAGTCCCGCGGTAACGTGGTCAACCCCAACGATGTGGTGGAGCAGTACGGCGCTGATACCATGCGCACCTATATTATGTTTATCGGTGACTTTGAAAAGGCCGCCGCCTGGTCCAACGAGGCCGTCAAAGGATCCAAGCGGTTCCTGGACCGTGTCTGGAATCTGGCCGAGGGCTGCACTGACAGCGATGCTATCACCCCGGCCAACGAGTCTGCCATCCACAAGACCATCAAGAAGGTTACCGCCGATATCGACGACCTGAAGATGAACACAGCCATTGCCGCCATGATGACTTTGGTCAACACCTTCTCGGCCAACGGCTGTTCCAAGGGCGACATTCGCTGCCTGCTGCTGCTCCTGAGTCCCTTTGCACCCCATATGGTGGAGGAACTGTGGGAGATGAAAGGCTTTGCCGCCGAGACCGGCAAGATGGCTTGCCAAGCCGATTGGCCTCAGTACGACGAAAGCAAGACTGTGGATGCCACTGTGGAGATGGCCATTCAAATCAACGGCAAGCTCCGCGGCACCATGCAGGCTGCCACCGACCTGGACAACGATGCTGTCATTGCCCAGGCTCACGCCACGGACGTGGTCCAGCGGAATTTGGAGAAACTGGGCGGTAAGATCATCAAAACCATCGTCGTCAAAAATAAACTGGTCAACGTTATTATCAAATAAATTCAGAAAAAACGCTTGACATTACGGATGATTTTACGTATAATATTCTAGCCATGGATATGGCCCTGAAAGTGTCCTGGATTGAACCGGACGCGTCGGAGGGAGGGAAATCAATGTCTGAAATTCACGTCAAAGAGAATGAATCTCTGGAGAGTGCTCTGAAGCGGTTTAAGAGAAGCTGCGCCAAGGCCGGCGTTATCGCTGAGGTCAAGAAGAGAGAGCATTACGTGAGCCCCAGCCTGAAGCGCAAGCAGAAGTCTGAAGCTGCTCGGAAGAACAAGAGAAAGTTCTATTGATCCCCTCTGTGATACAGTAGGCCAAGCGCCCTGCCGAATGGCAGGGCGCTTTTCCTATGTTTGGGAAGGGACGGGGGTCATGGGAAACAGCGCCGCCTCTTGCAGAAGGCCTACAGCGGCGGTGAATCCGGCGGATTCCGCATCTTGTACCTTTTCAGCCATGGTTTCTGCCGTATCAAACAGCAGCAGGGACGGGACGCCGTCCTCCCATACCAGTTTGTACATGCAGCGGAGAGGCTCCCAGGGATAGATGCCGCCGGGGTCCCGGTGGAGGAACGCCTGTAGGTCCTGGGGCGACAGGGCAATTTCATTGCCGACAGGGCAGGGGAGCGGCATACGGCAGCGCAGGGGGCGCAGTTCCAGTACACAGCGTCCCGGCCACCGGGCGGCGGCTTGCGCCAGATGGTCCTCGTACCGGCCACTGACACAGGGAGATGGCACCAAGACCGCGCTGTGGGGCGCTGCATCGGCGCAGGCGGTGGTGGTCCACATGGACAGCTTCGCCTCGTCGGCGGCGCGGTCCAGCTGTGCCACCATCCGCAGCCAGAATTCTGTGGGCTTGCCGGAGACGTCACAGAGGAGCCCGGTGTGGCGGGCGGCGGCATATTGGACGATCATTTGTACCAGCTCTGGTGTGGGTTCGTAGATCGGCTGGGTGCTGTCTTGGAGCAGCAGCATGCAGGGAAACTCCGGCGCGTCGCTGGGAGCCAGCAGGGCCGGGGTGTCCGGAGCCAGCTGATAGCCCATGCAGGCCAGATGGGCGGAGGCCGCAGCGGCCTCCGCCGCCTCCTCGGGGGAAAATGCCAGGTAGATGGGGATGGACAATTTACAAACCTCCTATACCATGGTATAATAAATCCAGAACGGCGATTATACCTTGATTTTCAGCTGTTTTTCCGCCCTTGGCGGAATATCCGAAAGACACGGCAATATACCACACCGGCGCTGCCGCCCTGGTATCCGTGTCGGTATTCGGCACTCTACTCTTATGAAAAAGTTGGTTGAAGTATGCCTGCATCTCTTTTGCCGCGATTGATCGTGGAACATCTGACGGACCTGACGCCGGAACTCCTGGGGGAGTACGGCATCCGGTCGTTGTTTATGGATTTTGACAATACCATCGTACCGTACACCACCGACAAACCCACCGAGGCCATGGACCGCTGGCTCACGGCCATGCAGGAGTCGGAGATTTTTCTGTGCGTTGTGTCCAACAGCAGGAACCAGCGGGTAGTGCGCTTCTGCAATGCTCATGGTCTGCACTGTGTGACCCATTCCAGAAAACCATTTCAGAAAGGCATCCGGGAGGCATTGACCCGTTACCATCTGGACCCCAGAACGACGGCGTTGGTGGGCGATCAGATTTTTACAGATGTGCTGGGCGCTAACTGCGGCGGTCTGACCTCCATTCTCGTCACACCCATTCGCCTGCATAATATTTGGCTGAAGCTGCGCAACGTAGCCGAGCAGCCATTTATCTTCCTGGCGCGGGGCCGTCGCCGTTGAATTGGATATTTTTTGCGCCATTGGCGGGAATGGGCTTGCTTTTTTAAAGAAAATGGGATATCATATCATTAGCTATGTATGTTTGTAATTCAAACAGCCATGTACAGTGGCAGCAAGATTTAGGAGGAACATCAAAGTATGATTTCTGTCAGCGATTTTAGAAACGGCGTCACCTTCGAGATGGAAGGCAAGGTCATGCAGATCGTGGAATTCCAGCACGTGAAGCCCGGCAAGGGTGCTGCCTTCGTCCGCGTCAAGATGAGAAACGTCATCACCGGCGGCGTGACTGAGACCACCTTCAACCCCAACGACAAGTACCCCACCGCTTTCGTCGAGAGAAAGAAGATGGAGTACTCCTACTCCGACGGCGACCTGTACTACTTCATGGACATGGAGACCTTCGACATGATCCCCATCGACAAGGCCGTTCTGGATGACAGCTTCCGCTTTGTCAAGGAGAACGACACCTGCACCGTCCTGTCCTACAAGGGCAACGTGTTCGGCGTGGAAGCTCCCAACTTTGTCGATCTGGTTGTCACCGAGACTGAGCCCGGTCTGGCCGGCAACACTGCCACCAATACCCTGAAGCCCGCCACCGTGGAGACTGGTGCCGAGGTCCGTGTACCCCTGTTCATCAACGAGGGCGACAAGATCACCATTGACACCCGTACCGGCGAATATCTGAGCCGCGCCAAGGCCTGATTTGTATCATCCTATGTAAGCGAAAGGAGAAACTACCATGACGCTTTCTGAAAAATCCGCATATCTCAGAGGTCTGATGGAAGGCCTTAAGATCGACACCGACAAGGGCGAGGGCAAGCTGCTGTCTGCCATTGTGGATATGCTGGAGGACGTTTCCTACGCCATTTCCGATATCGAGGCGGATGCCCAGGCTGTCTCCGACGAACTGGATCAGATCGAGGAAGAACTGGACGCCATTGAGGAGTACTTGGACGGCGATGAGGACGAGGATGACGACTGCTGCTGCTGTGACGACGATGAGGATGAAGACGACGGGGATGTGGATTTCGATTATGATGACGATGTCCTTTATGAGGTGAAGTGCCCCGTCTGTAATGAAATCATCACCATCGACGAGGACACCATTGCGCAGGGTTCTGTCTCCTGCCCCAAGTGCAACGAGACCCTGGAGTTTGAGGTGGACGAGGAAGAGTCTGAGGACTCCTGCTGCTGATTGCCAACCGCATAAGATGATAGAACAAACGCCGGAGCATCTGCTCCGGCGTTTTTGCGTGCTATGGGATCAATTTTAATTCATTCCAAGAGAAAAGAAACGCTCAGGAGCTCTTCTTTTCCGCCAACTTGGCACAGGCAGCGGCCAGGGCCTGGGACAGCTGATCGGGGCAGGACGTCTCCTTGAACCCGCAGCGGATGCCTTGGAGACGGCGGATGGCTTCGTCTGCTTCCATGCCTTCTACTAAAGCGCCGATACCCTGCAAATTGCCGTTGCAGCCGCCGGTGAATTCCACGTTGCGGACAATGGTACCATCCAGATCAAAGTGAATCATCCGGGAACATACGCCCTTGGTCTTAAATTCAAACGTCATTGGTAGTTTCCTCCCGTTTTATAGTCTGTTATTCTGTCAAATCACAGTAAGCGGCGGAACGGTACCGGCACAAATCGTCCGGGGAGAGAATGACTTGAACGCCCCGCTGACCGGCAGATACGGCGATTTCATCGCAAAGCTGGGCCGTTTCCTCCAGAAAAGTGGCAAAATCCTTCTTCATACCGATGGGACTGCATCCGCCGCGGATATAGCCCGTCAACCCCAGCAGTTCCTTCACCGGCACCAAATCCACCTTTTTTTCGCCGGCAGCCCGGGCGGCTTTTTTCAGGTCAAGAGAACAACAGACAGGAATGCAGAAGACACAGCATCCATGCTTTTCTCCCCGGGCGACCAGGGTTTTAAAAACGGTTTCCGGCTCCATGCCGATGCCCTCGGCGGCGTGCATACCGTTGAGGTCGTTTTCGTCATAGTCATAAGATGCAGTGCGATAGGGGATTTTCGCCTGATCCAGCAGCCGCATCACATTGGTTTTCGTCATAAACAGCACCTCAATTTCTAATAATACCACAATTTGCTCATAGACGCAAGATGGGGAATGGTATCTTCTGTGGTTACGCGCCGACGCAGTGGGCATACTAGGGATGAACGCTGTATGGAGGTGTGACCACATGGAACAAGAGAAACAATGTCGTTCGGATACGCAGCTGACGGAGTTGGGTGGAACCACGACGAGAACGAACGGGGGCACCATTTACACGCTGACCATTATCGGCCAGATCGAGGGCCATCAGGTGCTGCCCGATACGGTGAAGACCACAAAATACGAACACGTTCTGCCATTGCTGGCGTCCATTGAGGAAAGCGAGGAGATTGATGGATTGCTGCTATTGCTCAACACAGTCGGCGGTGATATCGAGGCGGGGCTGGCCATTGCCGAGCTGATTTCCGGCATGAAAAAACCCACGGTGTCCCTGGTATTGGGCGGCGGCCATTCCATCGGTGTGCCCTTGGCCGTATCGGCGAAAAAATGTCTGATTGCCCCATCGGCGGGCATGACTATCCATCCGGTGCGGATTTCCGGCACGGTGGTGGGAGCTCCGGCCACGTACCAGTATTTTAACCGGATTCAGGAGCGGATTGTGGAATTTGTCACGGCCAATTCCCGGATTAAACGGAATAAATTCCTGGAATATATGATGGCCACCGGGGAACTGGCGTCTGATGTAGGTACGGTGATCTACGGCAAAGAGGCGGTGGACTGCGGCTTGATCGACCGGCTGGGTAGCCTGGGCGATGCCCTGGAAGTTTTGCACCGTCAGATTGAAAAACAGGCCGGCAAGCAATCTGCAAAAAAATGACTTGGGAAAGTTGTGGAATTTCTCCTGTAGTTGTGATAAACTATACGATGAGTTTATAAACAACTACAGGAGGATATTTCATGAGTTACATCTCTGCCATCATTCTGGGTTTGGTGCAGGGCGTCGCGGAGTTCCTGCCCATCTCCAGCTCGGGACACCTGTCGCTGTTTCAGCACTTTTTTCAGCTGACCGATGTGGAGCATGACCACATGTTTTTCGATGTGCTGCTGCACTTGGGTACGTTGGTGGCTGTATTCTTTGCGTACCGCAGGGATATTGCTGAGCTGCTGCGGGAATTTTTCAGCATGATTCATCTGCGCAAGCTGCCCCAGGGGCAGACGCCGGACATTCCGGCCCGCCGCATGATTTTGATGATCATTGTGGCCACCCTGCCGCTGCTGCTGGTGTTCCCCATCAAGGACCGTGTGGAATTGCTGTATCAGAACACCTTTTTTATCGCCTTTGCGCTGGTGCTGACCGGTACGCTTCTGTTTGTGTCGGACCGGATGCCCAGGGGGCACAAGACGGCCGGGACTGCTACCATGGCTGACGCTATTTTGGTGGGTCTGGCCCAGGCGGTGGCCGTGGTACCGGGTCTGTCTCGCTCCGGCACAACCATTTCCGCCGGTATGGCCAGAGGATTTGATCGTACATATGCGGTAAAGTTTTCCTTCCTCATGTCCATTCCCGCCGTCTTGGGCGCCAATATTCTAAGCATTGTGGACGCGGTGAAGGAAGGTATTGATCCATCTCTGCTGCCCATGTATCTGGTGGGTGTGGTGGTGGCCATGGTTTCCGGCTATGCTTCCATCAGTCTGCTGCGGTTTATCGCCCGCAAGGGCCGGTTTGGCGGCTTTGCCTATTATTGCTGGGGTGTCGGTCTGGTGACACTGATTCTGTCTCTGATCGTGCCCTGATATCCTGTAGAAAGAGGAAGTATCATGGCTGAAACGAAAAAGAAACCTCGTTCCACGTCCGGCGGTAAATCGGCCAAACAGTCGACAACCCGGCGGACTTCGGCCCAGCGTTCCACGGGGAAAAAGCCCATTCACCGAGAAGTAGGGGCGGTGGTTTGCCTGTTTCTGGGCTTTTTTCTGCTGCTGGGATGCTTTGGGGTGGACGCCCTTTTCATTAAGTTGCTGCGGGATGTAACCCGTGGTCTTATCGGCAGCGGCCTGTACCTGTTGCCGGTGATTTTGCTGCTGAGTTTTTGGATACTCCTGTTCCATCGGGGCCGTCCGGTGAAGTTCCGCATGGTCTGTGCCTTCCTGTTGCCCATCGCCACCGGAGCATTGGGGCAGCTCTTTGGCGGTGTAAAGCCTGAGTGGACCGGCGCTGTGGTGGGGATTCTCTGGCGCGGCGGCATCAACGGTACCGCCGGCGGCCTGATTTCCGGCATGTTGGCTATGCTGTTTTCCAGCCTGTTCAGCACCGTGGGCGCCGTGGTGTTGTTTCTGGTCATCTTCGTCATTGGATTGCTGGGCGCACTGAACATGACCATTGTCAGTGTTATGCAGGCTATCCGCAATCGGCCCCGGCTGCCGGAGTATGACCCGCCGGAGGAAGAGCCGGTGGACACGGCGGCGACCATTGTCAATCATGTGGCTAATCGGCACATTGAACGGGTGGAGCAGCGTCGGGAGAAGAAGCAGGAGCAGCTGGCCAGACAGGCACAGCAGGCCCAGGAGCGTCAGGCCCGCAGTGCCGCCGATTTCGACTTGCCGGTGGATGAGCCGCTGCTGCCGCCGCAGGAACAGCCTGCGCCCAAGGTCACTCACGGGCTGCGCTCGCCGGATCAGTATCTGCTGGAACAGCAGCAGAAGGCGGCGGGAGAGCTGCCGCCGGAGGAAGCGGAAGAGAAGCAGACGGTCGATCAGGAGCAGGAGACCGTCCGGGAGGTGCTGGACGACGATCTGCTGGAGGTTTTCGATGCGCCCGTTCGTCCCATGCCGAAACCCATAGTCCCGGTGAACCCTGCGCCGTCCGCCCCTGCACTGGCTACCCCTGCACCGGCTGCTCCAACACCGGAGCCACCCGTGCAGTCTTCGCCGGTGGAGGAGACACCCCAAAAGGTCAAAGCGTCCGACGCGCAGCAGTCCGCCGCAGAGATTTCCATGGAAATCACAATGGGTGGGGGAGAGACCGGCGAATACGTATTCCCACCGGTTTCCCTGCTGCGTATGAGCCAGGGCGGCGACGTGGACGGCACCGAGGAAATGCGGGAAAATACCGAGCGCCTCAACGCCACACTTGAGAGCTTCAATATCGAGGCACATATTGTTAACGTCACTCGCGGCCCGTCGGTGACCCGGTATGAACTGGAACTGGACCGGGGCGTCAAGCTGTCCAAGGTTACCAATCTGGCCGACGATATCGCCCTGTCTCTAGGTGCGTCCGGTGTACGTATTTCCGCTATCCCCAACAAGATTTCCGTGGTGGGCATCGAGGTGCCCAACCGGTTGGTCAGCACCGTTTTGGCCCGGGATGTGTTGGATTCCAAGGAGTTTGAGCAGAGCAAGTCGAAGATCTCCTTTGCCGTGGGCAAGGATATCGGCGGCAACCGTATTATTGGCGATATTGCCAAGCTGCCCCACCTGCTGATTGCCGGTACCACCGGTTCCGGTAAGTCGGTCTGTATGAACTCCCTGATCATTTCGCTGCTGTTCAAGGCCCGACCCGACGAGGTTCGTCTGATTATGGTGGACCCCAAAATGGTGGAATTGGGCATTTACAACGGCATTCCGCACCTTTTGATTCCCGTGGTCACAGACCCGAAGAAGGCGGCGGGCGCGCTGCAATGGGCTGTCACCGAAATGATGCGCCGCTATCGGGCCATGGCCGATGCCGGTGTTCGAGACCTGGACTCATATAACAAGCTGGTCAAATCCATGGACGATGAGCGCAAGCCCATGGAACAGGTGGTGGTGGTCATCGACGAGCTGGCCGATTTGATGCTGGTAGCCGCCAAGGAAGTGGAAGAATCCATCTGCCGCATTGCACAGATGGGCCGTGCTTCCGGCATCCACCTGGTCATCGCCACCCAGCGTCCTTCCGCCGATGTTATCACCGGTCTGATGAAAGCCAATATTCCTTCCCGTATTGCGTTCGCTGTGGCCTCCGCCATGGAATCCCGCATCATTCTGGACACCCAGGGTGCGGAAAAACTGGTGGGTAAGGGTGATATGCTGTACGCGCCCCTGGGCCAGGGCAAGCCTAAACGTGTTCAGGGCTGTTTCATCACTGATGAAGAGGTCCAGGAGGTGGTCAGCTTTATCAAGCAGTCGTCGACCCCCAACTATTCCGACGAGGTCCAAGCGCAGATCGAGCAGAAGATGGAGCAGGGCGGAAAGGGAGACGGCGGCGGCAATGCGGCGGCCGACAGCGGCGGCGAGGGCGACGAGCTGCTGCCCGATGCTGTGGAGGTCATTCTGGAAACAGGACAGGCTTCTGTCTCCATGCTTCAGCGGCGACTGAAGCTGGGTTATGCCCGGGCGGCCCGCATTGTGGACGAGATGGAAGACCGGGGCATTGTGGGTCCCTTTGAAGGCTCCAAACCCCGCCAGCTGCTCATTACGCGAGAACAGTGGGAAGTGATGAAAAACGGCGGCACCGTCCAACCGGAACCGCCGGTAGAGGAAGAGATTCCCTAAAAACTGTACCATCTGTAAAAAAAGCCGAATGGTTTTGAGCATCCCCGGCAGGTATTGCCTTAGCGGTATCTGTCGGGGACATTTTTTCAACCACTGGACGCATTGGGTGGCAAAAATATGAGGGTATTACAATGTTTTTATATTACAAAGTATCAAAATGGATTGATTCTGCACTAAAACAAGATGTTCCTGATGCCGTCACGGCATTTTGCTTCAACCTGTATGATGATGGAAGCGGGAAATGGTCTATGGAGCTGATTGGCGCCAGCCGCTTTGATTTGGAGGATACAGACTGGCCGTGTGATGAAGTGACGAATTTTATGACACGGGAAATCCCCTTTCAGTGGAGAGATTCTGCAAAATGGGACACTGTTTTGCAGAACATGATGGGCGTGTTGCAGAACTATCTCCAAACAGGCCAGTATGCAGATCTTCTCAAAAGCAAAAGTGGCGTGGGAATTGGATTTGTGGATGGTGATATCGAAATTCTATTTCATCAATAGCGGAAGGAGTGAGCCGGCGTGGGCGCAGGAAAGCATAAATCGTTTGGAACGCCACTGAAATCATTTCTGATCCTTGATTTTTTGATTCTTCTCCTGTCCTTTGTGGGAACAGCACAGTTCGCAAAGGAAGCGTATCAGCTGATGTCATTTGCTGGATTTGCGGCCATCTTTGCATTGTTTTGTTCTCTTGTGTATTGTGGATTCTCCCTGATCGTGTTTGCGTTGCTGGGGGTGGCATTGTGCCGGCAAACGGTTATTTTTGCAGCTGTTGCATTCTTCCTGCAAATTCTGATTCGGATACCTTCCATTTTCTTTGATATACTGGATGGCTATTTCCTACACTCCTGGCATGATATTATAAAAATGGTTCAAATTGTCATGGGAATTGTCGGAGTGAGTGGTTTACTTTTTCGATATGTACATAGAAGAAATAAGACAGACCAATTATGAGAGCGAAATACCATGAGAAGATGCGCATTCGCGCACAGAGACACGCCACGCCTTTCTCACTTCAAAACCGAATACAGAATCAAACAGTGCTTGTCAGTTTCCAGTGAAAGTGACAGGCACTTTGTTTTTGTTTCGGCGAGACTGCCGCTTGTTGATCTCCAAAGCGGCCAAGCGGCATTATTGCATCCATCCAGGAGCATAGACCGGGCTGCCGCCACATAAGGTGAAGCGGAGGGAAGCGTATGTACCAACGAAAACTGCGTCAAGTCTGTTCTGTGCTGCCGCCCCAATTGGCGGCCATGGTGTCCCAGTTGCCGCTGGAACAGGAAGAACAACTGGAGGAACTGCGGCTGAGGTGCGGCAGCGAGATCACTATGGTCTGCGGCGGCCGGGAGCAGCCATTGAGTTTGACCCGCCCCATGCTCTGCACCCGGGACTTGCTGGAACATCTGGTAAATCTGGCATCGTCCTATTCCACCTACGCGGTGGAAGAGTGCCTGCGACAGGGATATCTGCCACTGGAAGGGGGGCACCGTCTGGGCCTTTGCGGTACGGCTGTGGTACAGGATGGCCGCATTGCCACCATCAAGGATATCTCGTCGGTCAATCTGCGGGTGGCGGGGCAGCATTTGGGCTGTGCGACAGCGCTGCTGGATGCCCTGGGTCCCAATCCCGGCAATGTGCTGCTGGTGGGACCTCCCGCCAGCGGTAAAACGACGCTGCTGCGGGATTTGATCCGCCAGCTATCGGACCGGTTGGACCGGCGGGTGGGTGTGGTGGACAGCCGCGGAGAGATTGCGGCGTCGGTCCGGGGACAGCCACAAATGCAGGTGGGCCGTCGAACCGATGTGTTGACCGGGATACCAAAGGACCAGGGACTGGAACTGCTGGTGCGCACCATGAGCCCACACTGGGTAGCCGTGGATGAAATCACGGCTAAGGCCGACATTCGTGCCATGGTCCGGGCGGGATATTGCGGCGTCCGTCTGCTGGCAACGGCTCACGCCTTTGGGCGGGAGGACTGGCAGCGGCGGGCGTTGTATGAGAAGCTGCGCAAGCGAAAAATCTTTGCCAATCTGGTGTTTCTCGATGGGAAGCGCCGCTGGACATTGGAAAGGGTGGAGGAAGGATGCTGAAAACCATGGGAATCCTGATGGTACTTTTGGGGGCCGCCGGAACCGGCGGCTCCATGGCCTTGGGGGTATACCGGTCCAATGTGTTGCTGCGGCAGCTGTTGGCGGCTATGGAACTGTTGCACAGCGAACTCTCGTTCCGCCGGACGCCTTTACCGGAGGCCATGGAGGCGCTGGCCCATGCGAGTCAGGGAGCGGTGGCGGCTTTTTTCCAGGCTATGGCCCGGGATTTGGCCCTGCGGCAGGAACGGTCTGTGGCCGTTATTATGCGGAAAAATCTTATGCGGTCCAGTTTTACACCCCAGGCCCGCCGAATTTTACAGCAGTTGGGGAACGGTCTGGGACAGTATGACCTGGACAGCCAACTGCGGGCCGTTGCTCTGGCAGAGAAGCGGCTGCAGGAACGGCTGGACGAAGCACGGGCCCAGCAGGCCGGACGCATCCGCAGTTATTGCACTCTGGGCGTCTGTGCCGGGCTGGCCATTGCCATTCTGGCATGGTAGGAGACATATGGGCCGCAGGACCGGCATAGACTGCACTATGGCGAGGGGGACAGGCTCCCCAATCTGGAACAGAAGAGAGGCAGACTCATGGACATTGATCTGATCTTTAAAATTGCCGCCGTCGGTATTATCGTCTCCATCCTCAACCAGGTATTGGTGCGGTCGGGCCGGGAGGAGCAGGCCACCATGACCACACTGGCGGGGCTGGTGGTGGTGCTCATGATCGTCGTGCAGCGCATAGCCGAATTATTCGATCTGGTCAAGGACCTGTTTCAATTCTGATGGAACCGTTTTTGAAGATTCTGGCCCTGGCCCTGGTGACGGTGCTGGCCATCCTGCTCCTGCGGAAACGGACGACGGAATTTGCCCTGGTCCTGTCTCTGGTGTGTATCAGCGCGTTGTGCTTCTACGCCGCCACCACGTTGCAGCCGGTGATGGACATGCTGGAACGGTTGGAAACACTGTCCGGTGTCCATGGCGCTGTGCTGGCGCCGGTGGTCAAGACGGCCCTTATCGGGATTCTGACCCATATTTGCGCTGGAATTTGCAGTGATGCCGGAGAAAACGGGATCGCCCGTATGGTGGAGCTGTGCGGCACGGCCATGGCTCTGTACTTGTCCACGCCGTTGATCACAGCGGTGCTGGACCTACTGGACACGCTGCTGGGAGGTGCTGCTCCATGAGACGATGGCTGCTGAGTTGTTTGGCGGCACTGCTGCTGGCGGTGACTGTGGGGGCCACCGATCTGGCGGAGGAACAGCGGCAGGCCATCGGTATCGACGGATTGCAGGAGGGACTGACCGGCGAAACGGCGACGCTGGTAGAAGACCTGTCCCCGGTGGAAACAACCGACCTGAGCCATGGCTTGTCATCCATCTGGCAGAAACTGCTGCCCCAGTTGGATACGGTGATCCTCAGTGGTGTCCGAACGGCCATTTCGTTGATGGCTGTGGTCATTCTTTGCTCCATGGTGACCCAAATGGAGACGAAGCTCTCCAAAAACGCCGTGCTGCTGGCGGGAACCCTTGCGATTACGCTGCTCAGTGCCGCCAACGTACACACCATGGTGGGACTGGGGCGGGAGACCTTACAGGAATTGCAGAGTTTCAGCAGCCTGCTGCTGCCCGTCATGGCGGCGGCCACGGCAGCCAGCGGCGGCGTCAGTTCCGCCGGAGCGCTGTACGCCGCGTCGGTACTGGTGTCCAACATTTTAATGACCGTCATCAATTATATTCTTATTCCAATTCTATACGCCTATCTGGCCGTATCGGCGGCCAATGCCGTTCTGGGCAATCAGACGTTGGCCAGAGTGCGGGAGCTGGGGCGGTGGATTGTGACCAATGGCCTAAAACTGACGGTGTTTGCGTTCACCGGTTATCTGAGCCTGTCGGGTATCTTGTCCGGCGCGACGGACCAGTCGGCGCTAAAAGCGGCAAAGCTCGCCATGGGCGCAGCGGTGCCGGTGGTGGGCGGCATGATTTCTGATGCGTCGGAGACGGTGCTGGTCAGTGCCGGGATATTACGCAGTTCGGCGGGAGTGTTCGGCATGTTGGTGGTCGTTGCCATCTGCCTGCTGCCGTTGATCCGGTTGGGCGTCCAGCATCTTCTATTGAAGCTGACGGCGGCGCTCAGCTCCACTGTGGGAGAAAAGCCGCTGGTGGACCTCATCGAGAGTGTATCCGATGTTATGGGATTTCTGATGGGTATGACAGGAGCCAGTGCCTTTATGCTTCTGATTTCCTGCGTCTGTTCCCTAAAGGTGGTGAGTTCATGAGCGAGGCGGTACGGCAGTATCTGCTCTCGGTGGTGGCAATGGCCATGCTGGCTGGTGTCCTGTTGGCTCTGGTGCCTAAGGGGGCGGTCCACCGGTCCCTCAGTTTTCTGTGCGGCCTGGCTATGATTCTGGTAGCGCTGGGGCCGTTGGCCCGGGTCGATGTGGATGCTTTGGCTCAGGCCATGTCCCGTGCCAAGATGCAGGCGGAGGAAGCAGCCTGGGGCGTCACCATCGACAATACCCAATGGGTGGCCGATATCATAAAGCGGGATGCGGAGACATATATATGGGACAGGGCTGAGGACTTGAATATATGGCCCGAGGCCGTGGAGGTGACGGTAGCCGTTGGCGGAACATACCCATACCCCTACAGCGCCGACATTACCGCTGCGGCCGACCCAACCCGGCAGAAACAGCTGGAGCGGGCGCTGGAGGCAGAACTGGCAATCCCGGCAGAACGACAGGAGTGGCACGAACCATGAAGGAAACCAACTGGAAAGCGGGTCTGCATCACAATTTGCAGGTCCTGGGAAAATTCAAATATCCTCTGGCCATTTTGCTGCTGGGGCTGGTGCTGCTGGCCTGGCCCACAAAGGAAGCGGAAGTGCCGGAGACCACAGCGGCTCCGGAGGAGACGGTCGTGGTCTCCAGCAACGGACCGGAGCAGCTGGAACAGCGCCTGGCGTCCCTGCTGAGCAATATGGAAGGCGCTGGGCGGGTGGAGGTGCTGTTGCAATACGCGGCAGGCCCCCGGACTGTCTACCAGACCGACAGTACCCAGGAGGTGACTGACGGCAGCGACGAAAAGACAACAGCCGTTACCATTGAAACGGTGCAGAGCGGCGAGGGACCGGTGGTGGTCCAGACCGTGGAACCTACCTTTATGGGGGCGGTTATTGCCGCGGAGGGAGCGGACCAAGCTTCGGTCCGGCTGGATTTGGTGAACGCGGTTTCCAGTCTCACAGGGCTGGGGGCGGACCGTATCACAGTGATCAAATTAAAATAACCAGGAGGAATGGACAATGAAGAATTGGAAGCGGAATGCGGTGACAGCTGTGGTGCTGATGTTTGTCTGTGCAGGTGTGTATCTCAATTGGTCCTACAACCAGCAGAATACCACCAATCTGGCGGACACCCTGGATGCACAGAAGGTCATGGGAGAGAATCTGGTGCTGTCCAACGACGGCGCGGTGACAGAAACCGGCGGCGAAGGGGGCGGCAGCGCGGTCAACGACTACTTTGCCGAGGTGCGGCTCAGCCGTCAGACGGCCCGGGACAGTGCCGTGGAGACGCTGCAGGAGACCATTTCCTACGCCGGGGAAGAGGAAGACGTGTCGGAGGTCTCCGGCCAGCTTAACAGCATCGTCAACGATGCCCTGGCAGAGTCACAAATTGAAAGTCTGGTGGTGGCCAAGGGCTACGAGGAGTGCGTGGCGTACATGAATGAGGACAATATTTCCATTGCGGTGTCGGCGCCGGCGGAGGGCCTCAGTGCCACCGATGTGGCCCTGATCTCTGATATCGTCACGTCCCAGTCGGACTACACCCTGTCCCAAATTCGGGTGATCGAGGTCAAGTAAAAGAATCTCCTTGTAATTTTCCTGAATTGTGGTAAAATGGTACCATCAAGGAGGGATTCCCCATGGGTGAAAACAAGGAATATCTGTCTGCCACGCAGGAGAACGGCTCCATCCACATTTCTCAGGAGGTCATCGCCTCCATCGCTGCCCTGGCGGCCAGCGAGGTGGAAGGCGTCTGTGGCCTCAGCGCCAACCTCGGCTCCGACATTGCCGAGCTGCTGGGCCGGAAAAACCTGGGCCGCGGCGTGAAGATCACCATCCACGATGACTCCATCGCCATCGACTGCTATGTGGTGGCCCTGTTCGGCTACTCCGTTATTGACATTGCCAAGAATGTCCAGGAGCGGGTGGTCACGGCGGTGGAATCCATGACCGGCGCCACGGTGCGCAGCGTCAATGTGGACATCTGCGGCATCTCGCTGCCCAAGGAAACAAAAAAATAATTTCCGAAAAATAAACCCTTTGTGAAAACAGAGGGTTTATTTTTTTGATTCTTTTCGCTATAATGTATCTACTATAACATGGGGGAATCGAGATTATGACTAGAACCAACGCCCGCGAGATTGTGGTACATCTGATCTACGGCATCAATTATACAAAGGAAACCGCCGACGAGGCCATGGTCTCCCGCTTTGCCCAGGACTACTATGAGACGCTGCAGGAGGAGAATGATATTTACGCCGAGCGTCCCAATCAGAAGCAGCTGGCCTATATCGCCCAGGTGGTCAACGGCATCGAGCAGAAGCAGGAGGAACTCAACGGCTATATCACCAAATATGCCATCGGCTGGAATCTGGACCGCATTTCCCGGCTGGCCCGATCTATTATGCAGCTGGCCATGTACGAGTCCCTCTATGTGGAGGATGTCCCCACGTCCGCGGCCATCAGTGAGGCCGTGGAGCTGACCCGCAAGTACGAGGACGAGGATGTGGTATCCTTTGTCAACGGCATTCTGGGCAGCTTTGCCCGTGAGGTCGCCCAATGAGCTGCCTCGGTTTCGATACCAGCAACTACACAACTTCGGTGGCCTGTTTTGACGGCAAGGATGGCCTAAACTGCTCCCGGCTTCTCGATGTCAAGCCGGGGGAGCTGGGCCTGCGCCAGAGCGACGCGCTCTTTGCCCATGTGAAGCGGCTGCCGGAGTTGTTTGCGCATTTAAAGGAACAACGGGACCTGGGGCAGATTACCGCCGTGGGCGTCAGCACCCGGCCCCGGCCCGTGGAAGGCTCCTATATGCCCTGCTTTCTGGCAGGGGAGTCCCAGGCCACGGTGCTGTCGGCGGCGCTGGATGTGCCCCTGTATCGCTTTTCCCACCAGGAGGGCCACATTGCCGCATCACTTTGGTCGTCGAACCGATTGGAACTGTTGAAACAGCCCCATTTGGCCTGGCACCTGTCCGGCGGTACCACAGAACTGCTGCTGGTAGAACCTTGGGGCAAATCAGCCCGGGGTACCAAGATCGGCGGCACCACGGATATTTCTGCCGGTCAGCTCATCGACCGCACCGGCAAACTGCTGGGCTTGCAGTTTCCGGCGGGCAAATCCATCGACGCATTATCCCAGGAGACGGATGCGAAGGAGTGCTTTCGGGTCAAGTGTAAAGATCTGACCTTTTCTCTGTCCGGCGTAGAAAACAAGGTGATGCAGTACGCTGAAGGCCATAGCCCCGCCGAGACGGCTGCCTACGCTTTGCGCAGCGTCATCGGGGCGGTGCTGACAGCCACGAACCACGCCCGAACGGCATATCCCGGTCTGCCGGTGGTGTTCTCCGGCGGCGTGGCATCCAACAGTCTGTTGCGCCAACAGGCCACGGGCTTTGATGCCGTGTTCTGCCCACCCCAGTACGCCACCGACAATGCCATGGGCATCGCGGTACTGACATGGTTACAGGAGGGCGCATAGTATGGAGTACCCCGTTTATGAAGTGTCGCAGATCAACGCCTATTTAAAAGATAAATTCGACAGTGATCCGTTTTTAAACGGCATCTGTATCCGCGGCGAGTTAAGCAACTACAAGGTCTATCCGTCGGGCCACCACTATTTTACGCTGAAGGACAGCGAAGGGGCGTTGCGGGCCGTCTTGTTCCGCAACAGCGCCATGCGTCTGCGGTTTCAGCCCCAGAACGGTATGAAAGTGCTGGCAGTGGGCCGCATTACCGTCTATCCACGGGACGGTGGCTATCAGTTGTACTGTGAAAGCATGATGGTGGACGGTGTGGGTGACCTCCATGTGGCCTATGAGCAGTTGAAAGAGCGGCTCCAGGCAGAGGGATTGTTTGCTCTGGAGCATAAAAAAACCTTGCCGCCCTATCCCCACCGCATTGCCGTTATCACCTCCGGCGCCGGTGCAGCCATTCATGACATTCTGCGGGTGCTGCGTAAGAGGTATCCTTTGAGTAAAGTGCTGTTGCTGCCGGTGCGAGTCCAGGGGGAGGAGGCCCCAAGGGAGATTGTCGGGGCCATTCGATACGCCAACCGCTGGCAGCTGGGCGATGTGATTTTGACGGGACGTGGCGGCGGCTCCATGGAGGATCTGTGGGCGTTCAATGATGAACGGGTGGCCCGGGCCATCTATGAGTCGGAAATCCCAGTGGTGTCGGCGGTGGGACACGAGCCGGACGTCACCATTGCGGATTTTGTAGCCGATGTGCGGGCAGCTACGCCATCCAACGGCGCGGAGCTGATTGCCCCCGATCAGACGGAGCTGCGGCAGCGTCTGGCGTCTTATGAAAAGCGGCTGTGCGCCGCCATGGAGCGGCGGTTGAAGCTATCGCGGCAGCAGCTGGATGCACTGAGCAGCCGCCGCGTGCTCCAAAGTCCAATGCACTATATTGAGGATCGGCGGCTGATGCTGGACCGTGCGCAGGAACGGATGATTCTGGCAGCTCAGCACCACCTGGAACGGAAGCGGCGGAACTTTTCCGCCTTGGCCGCGGCCTTGGATGCTATGAGTCCGTTGAAGGTCCTGGCACGGGGCTACTCGGTGGTAAAACAGCAGGGCTGTGTGGTAAAATCGATGGAACAACTGTCTGTGGGCCAGCAGGTACAGCTTTGTCTGTCCGATGGTAACGCCCTGGCCCGGATAGAGGAATTAGAGAAGGAGGACATGCCCCATGGAACAGTCCAAGACCTTTGAAGCGTCGGTGCAACGCCTGGAGGAGATTGTACGGCGGATGGAGGGCGGAGAACTGCCGCTGGAAGAAGCGCTGTCCCTGTTTGAAGAGGGAACGGCCCTCGTCAAATCGGCCAATGCTCTGCTGGATGCGGCGGAGTTGACGGTGGTCAAACTGAAAAAGGGCGCTGACGGTGCGCCGGAGGAAATGGAGTTTGAGAGCCATGAGTGAGTTTCAAGAGCAACTGCAACGATATGTAGACGCGGCGGAGCGCTTTCTGAATCAGCAGTTTGTCTGGGAGCCGGCGCCGCAGAAGACGCTGCTGGAGTCCATGCGCTATAGCCTGCTGGCTGGAGGAAAGCGGCTGCGGCCGGTGCTGACCATGGAATTCTGCCGGGCTGCCGGCGGCGATTGGCAGAAGGCTGTTTCGTTTGGCTGCGCTCTGGAGATGATTCACACCTACAGCCTGATCCATGACGATCTGCCGTGTATGGACAATGACGATTTCCGCCGGGGCCGTCCCACCAACCATAAGGTCTATGGGGAAGCCATGGCGGTGCTGGCTGGTGACGCCCTGCTGACGGCGGCGTTTGAGACGGCGGCCGCTGCCGACGCTGCACCGGCGGTCATTGCGAAAAATGTGGCCATTCTGGCGGGCTGTGCCGGTGCCCGCGGCATGGTGGGCGGTCAGGTTCTGGACCTGGAAGGGGAGACCCGACCGTTGGAGGCCGACTATATTCATCAGCTGCAGCAGATGAAGACGGGTGCGTTGCTGCGGGCTGCCTGCCTGATGGGTGTCACCACCGCCGGAGGCAGTCCGGAGATGATACAGGCGGCGACGGAGTACGCCGACGGCGTGGGTCTGGCGTTCCAGATTCGGGACGACATTCTGGACGTCATCGGCGACGCCGAGAAACTGGGCAAGGCAACTGGTATGGACGAGCACAAAAATACTTTTGTCCGGCTTTACGGCGTGGACCGCTGCCAGAAGATGGTAGAGGAGGAGACGGAACGGGCTGTTGCGGCCCTGTCGGTGTTCCCAACGCCGGAGTTTCTGCGGGACTTGGCCCATTGGCTGGTCCGGCGCGATCACTGAATTTCCTGTGCCGCACGACACCGTGCGGCATTTTTTTACCTTGTTCATGAATATTATCTTGTATATACATTCATTGTATGGTACACTACTAAATACTGAACGGACGCGTTTTTGCTTTCTGAACACGATAGAATGGTTGTGACGTTTTGACACTGCTGAATACAATCCACTCCCGAGAGGCGCTGTTACAGCTGACGCCGGAGCAGCAGAAGCAGCTCTGTCGGGAAATCCGGGAGTTCCTATTGGAACATATCTCCCGTACCGGCGGCCATCTGGCCTCCAATCTGGGTGTAGTGGAGTTGACGCTGGCGCTGCACCTGGTTTTTGACACAGCCCAAGACCGCATTATTTTTGATGTGGGCCATCAGGCTTATGTCCACAAAATTCTGACGGGACGGCAGGAGCAATTCCGTCAGCTGCGGACCTTCGGCGGCATTGCCGGATTCCCCAAACCGTCGGAGAGTGTGCACGACGCCTTTATTGCGGGCCACGCTTCCAATGCTGTCTCCGTGGCGCTGGGCATGGCCCGGGCCAGAACGCTGCAAAAACAGAACTACAGCGTCATTGCGCTGCTGGGCGATGGTGCGCTCACCGGCGGCTTGGCGTATGAGGGACTCAACGATGCCGGGGCCAGTGGGGAACCGCTGATTGTCATTCTCAACGACAACGGCATGTCCATCACCCCCAATGTCGGCGGTATTTCTCGCCATTTGAAGCTGATTCGCACGAAACCAGGATATCTGGGCGTTAAAATGGCGTATCGCAAGTTTACAAGGGCTATTCCCGGCGGCAATGCCCTCTATCGGTCGACTCATCGGCTCAAGGCATTTCTGAAACGCCACCTGATCGGCATTACGTTGTTTGAGGATATGGGATTTAACTACATTGGCCCTGTGGACGGCAGCAACGTCCGCCGCCTGACAGAATTGCTGCGCTATGCCCGGGAAATGCAGGAACCGGTGCTGCTCCATGTGATTACCAAAAAGGGCTCCGGCTATGGGCCTGCTGAGGAGAAGCCTGACCAATTCCACGGCGTTGGAGCCTTTGACACCGCTTCCGGCGCCACCCAGCCATCCAAATCCGTGACCTTCTCGGCCACCTTTGGCAATACCATGCAGGAGTTGGCGGCGGAAGACCCGCGCATTTGCGCCATTACAGCGGCCATGAAGCCCGGCACGGGGCTGGATGGCTTTGCCGCAGCCTATCCTGACCGCTTCTTTGATGTGGGCATTGCCGAGGGCCATGCTGTGGCTATGGCGGCGGGCCTGGCCAAGCAGGGCATGATTCCGGTGGCGGCCATTTACTCCACATTTTTGCAGAGAGCCTTCGACATGATGCTCCATGACGTGGGTTTGCTGAACCTCCATGTGATTTTTGCTGTGGATCGGGCGGGCCTGGTGGGAGAGGACGGCGAGACCCATCACGGCGTTTTCGACGTCGGCTATCTCCAGCAGGTTCCCGGTATGCAGATCCTATGTCCGGCCAATCAGGCGGAGCTGCGGACGATGCTGCGCCGGGCCGCATTGGAAATGACGGGACCGGTGGCGATTCGCTATCCCCGCGGCGGCGACGGGTTCCTCAAATCTGTCTGTACGGAACCATGCCTGCGGGAGGGAACGGATATCACACTGGTGTCCTACGGTACCATGATTAACACGGTGCTGGAGGCGGCGGTAGCGCTGAAACAACAGGGCATCCATGCGGAAGTGGTCAAGCTGACCCAGATCAAACCCCTGGACATGACGCCGGTGTTGGAATCGGTGCGTAAAACGGGCAAACTTTTTGTGGCGGAGGAGACAGTGGACGCCGGATGCCTGGCCAACCAGTTGTTTGCCCGGCTGGAACAGGAGGGCATTGCCGCCGCGGTCGGCAAGAGAAATTTTGGGGATTCCTATGTGACCCATGGTGCGGTAGCCAAACTGTACGAGGCCACAGGCATGGACTGTGCAGGTCTGCTGGCGGGAATCCGGGAGGTGCTGGACCATGAAGCATAAAGAGAGACTGGACGTGCTGCTGGTGTCCCGGGGATTGGTGGAGACACGGACCAAGGCCCAGGCCGTCATCATGAGCGGAGACGTCTATGTGAACGGCCAGAAGGCCGATAAGCCGGGCATGTCCTATGAGGACACTGTGGAAATAGAGGTGCGGGGACAGACTTGCCCTTATGTGAGCCGCGGTGGTTTGAAGCTGGAAAAGGCCCTGCGGGATTTCGGTGTGGACCCCACCGGCTACGTTTGCAGCGATTCCGGCGCTTCCACCGGCGGCTTTACGGATTGTCTGTTACAGCAGGGCGCGGCCAAGGTGTTCGCCATTGACGTGGGCTATGGCCAGCTGGCCTGGAAAATCCGCCAGGACCCCCGGGTGGTCTGCATGGAACGGACCAATATCCGCTATGTGCAGCCGGAGGATTTGGGAGAACCTCTGGACCTGTCGGTGGTGGATGTTTCCTTTATTTCCCTGAAAATCGTTTTGCCGGCTATTGCCCGGCTGTTGAAGCCCACAGGACAGGTTTTGTGCCTGATCAAGCCCCAGTTTGAGGCCGGCAAGGAAAAGGTGGGGAAAAAGGGCGTGGTCCGGGACCCGGCCGTTCATCAGGAAGTACTGGAACACTTCGTGTCCCTGGCTGATGAGCTGGGATTTACCATCCGCAATCTGACGTTCTCTCCGGTCAAAGGACCGGAGGGAAATATTGAATTTCTAGGCCATCTGAGCCGGGAACCGGGTGTTCGGAACGTTCCCGATTTGGCGGCCCTGGTGGCGGAAGCCCACGAAACATTGAAGGGATAAACCGTATGAAAGTAGTCATGACCCCCAATCCCTACCGGGATCGGAATTTCAAATATGCCGACCAGGCTGAGCAGATTCTGCGTGCGGCCGGTGTGGAGACGCGGCTTTGTCTTCCCTTCGGTGTGGACAAAAATTTTGAACTGCCTGCCAATAAGACGTTTTGCAATCTCAATGAAGAGCTGAAGTCGGCGGATATGCTGCTCTGTTTTGGCGGCGACGGCACCATTCTCCATTCCTCCAAGGCGGCCACCTATCACGGCATTCCCGTACTGGGCGTCAATATCGGCACCATGGGCTTTATGGCGGAATTGGAAGCCGGGGAGCTGAGCCAGTTGTCCCGGTTGGCATCGGGCCAGTATTCCATTGAGAAGCGCATGATGCTGTCGGTGGAAGTCCAGCATGAGGGCCAGATCATCTATACGGATACAGCCCTCAATGATATTGCAATCACCAAAGGGGCAGTGGCCCGGGTCATCCAAATGGAAGTACTGTGTGATGGCGTCCAGGCGTACAGCTTTGCAGGCGACGGTGTGCTGATCTGTACGCCTACGGGCTCCACGGCCTATTCCATGTCGGCGGGGGGGCCTCTGGTGGAGCCTACGGCGAGAAATATTATCGTCACGCCCATCTGTGCCCATACGGTCCAGGCCCGGGCGTTTGTCACGTCCAAGGACCGGGAAATTACCGTGCGCATCGGCAAGACCGGCCGGAAAAACGCGTTTCTCTCCACGGACGGTGGACGGGCCATCCGGCTGAACCTGGGTGACATTGTCCGTGTCCGGCGTTCCCGCTATGAGACGCGGCTGGTCCGCTTGAAACGTACCAGTTTTTTTGAGATCATCAACAATAAGTTCTTTGACAGGTGAGGTGTCGTATGAAAACCCAAAGACAAGCGAAGATCATGGAGATCATCACCAGCCGCAACATCGAAACCCAGGAGCAGCTCCTGGAAGCGTTGCAGCAGAGCGGTTACCAGAGTACCCAGGCCACCATTTCCCGGGACATCAAGGAACTGCGCATTGTCAAAGAGCTGACACCCATGGGCAGCTACCGGTATACGGCGGCCACAGCGGAAAAAACCGGCACCTTTTCCAACCGGCTCAATACCATTTTTCGCGAGTGTGTCACCCATTACGACTACGCCCAAAACATGGTGGTGATCAAAACCATGCCTGGTCTGGCCAATGCCGCCTGTGCCGCCATTGATGCCATGGATATGTCGGTGGTGGTGGGCACCCTGGCTGGTGACGATACGGCATTTCTCGTCATGCGGGATACGGCCTCTGCCGCCGCGTTCTGCTCTGAAATCAAAAAACTCCTGGAGTAAAAGGGGAACCGCTATGCTATCCGTGCTGCATATTGAAAATATTGCCGTCATTGAACAGGCGGATATTACCTTTGACGCCGGATTCAACGTGCTTACAGGTGAGACCGGCGCCGGTAAGTCCATTGTCATCGACGCCATCAGCGCCATTTTGGGCGAGCGGGCCTATCGGGATGTGATCCGTACCGGCTGTGACAAGGCATTTGTCAGCGCTGTGTTCACCGGTATCGGCCCTCTGGAATGGTTTGCAGAAAATCAGGTGGAGTACCAGCCGGAGGAATTGTTGATTCAGCGGGAAATCTGGCTGGACGGCAAAAATGTCTGTCGGGTCAATGGTCGCCCCGTCACCGTGGCGCTGCTGAGAAAACTGGGGATTCAGCTGATCAACATCCACGGCCAGCACGATTCCCAACAGCTGTTCGACGAGGCAAACCACCTGCGATATTTGGATTTATTTGCCAAAGATGAAGCCGAATTGGCCGCCTATACGGCGGCCTTTGAAACAGTACAGCAAACAAGAGCAGAAATCCGCCGCCTGTCCATGGACGAAAGCGAGAAGTTGCGGCGGGTGGAAACGCTGCGCTATCAGATCGAGGAAATTGAGAGCGCCAAACTGAAACCCGGAGAAGATGAGCAGCTGGAAGCGCTGCGCAAACGGCTGCAAAACTCGGAGAAGATGAAAAGCGGTTTGTGTGCGGCGGTCAACGCGCTGTACGGCGGCGAGGACAGCGACGGAGCGTGCAGTCTGCTGACCGACGCCGAGCGTTCCCTGGGAAGTCTCTGCCGGTTTGATGAAAGTCTGGAGCCGCTGCAAACCCGCCTGACCGATGCCGCCTATCTGATTCGGGATATCACGGAGGAATTGCGGGACCTCCGCGACAGTCTTTCCTTTTCAGAGGGGGAGCTGGAGCAATTGGAGGAGCGGCTGGACGTTATTCACAAGCTGCGGCGCAAATATGGCGCTACCTGTGTGGATATCCTAGAATTTCTGGAGAAATGCCGTCGGGAACTGGATGAAATCGAATTTTCCAGCGACCGATTGGAACAGCTGCAAAAAGATTTGGACAAGCAGGAAGCCAAGGCGAAAAAAGCGGGACTCGCCCTGCGGAAAATTCGTAAGGCCGCGGCGGATGCTTTGGCGGAACGCATTCTGTCGGAGCTGGCCCAGCTGGATATGCCCAAGGTGCAGTTTGTCTGCCAGTTTGAAGAACTGGAGTTGACAGCCACAGGTATGGACGAGGTGCGATTCCTCATGTCAGCCAATGTAGGCGAGGATTTGAAGCCCATGAGCAAGGTGGCTTCCGGCGGCGAGTTGGCCCGTATCATGCTGGCGCTGAAAAATGTGCTGGCGGAGCAGGACCACGTGCCGACGCTGATTTTTGATGAAGTGGATGCCGGTGTCAGCGGACAAGCCGCCCAGAAGGTGGCGGAAAAGCTCTGTCAGGTTGCCCGGACAAAGCAAATCCTCTGTGTAACCCATCTGGCGCAGCTGGCGGCCATGGCCCATACCCATCTGTATATCTCCAAGGCGGTCCGAAAGGGGAGAACGTATACCTCTGTGACACCCCTGGACATGGAGGGCCGCAAACAGGAGATTGCCCGCATCATCGGCGGCGCGGTCATCACGGATACGACGCTGAAAAGTGCGGAAGAGATGCTGCGCCATTGACAAGCGAAATTTTTTGTGGTATATTGCAAACTGTTAAATGCGTAGAAGGGAAATAGTAGCGTCGTCAAACCCTCAAAGAGAGCCGGTGGTTGGTGGAAATCGGCAGGGAAGCGGCGGGAATACCTCCCGGAGCGGCGGCCTGAAACGAGAGAGAGTAGGGCTCGACGGGCGCGCCCGTTACAGCGCCGGAGTATGTTTGTACTCCATGAGGCTGCCTTTGCGAGAAGGCGGCGAACAGAGGTGGTACCGCGTAGTTTACGCCCTCTGCTCCACAGGAGCAGGGGGCTTTTCTGTTGCCTGTGGCAATTTTTAAAATCAGAAAAGGAGATATCACCAGATGAAAGTTTATGACGAACTGGTGGCCCGCGGCCTGATTGCCCAGGTCACCAATGAAGAAGAAATCCGGGAAATGATCGACAACGGCAAGGCCACCTTCTATATCGGCTTTGACCCTACGGCTGACAGCCTCCATGTGGGCCACTTTATGGCCCTGTGCCTGATGAAGCGGCTGCAAATGGCTGGCAACCGTCCCATTGCGCTCATCGGCAGCGGCACAGCCATGATCGGCGACCCCTCGGGCCGCACCGACATGCGCTCCATGATGACCCAGGAGACCATCCAGCATAACTGCGACTGCTTCAAAAAGCAGATGGAGCGGTTTATTGAGTTCGGCGAAGGCAAGGCCCAGATGGTTAATAACGCCGATTGGCTGCTGAAACTCAACTATGTGGATTTCATCCGGGAGATCGGCGCTTGCTTCTCCGTCAATAACATGCTGCGGGCTGAGTGCTTCAAACAGCGCATGGAAAAGGGCCTGAGTTTCCTGGAGTTCAACTATATGCCCATGCAGTCCTACGATTTCTACTACCTGTTCCAGCATTACGGCTGCAATATGCAGTTTGGCGGCAATGACCAGTGGAGCAACATGCTTGGCGGCACCGAGCTGATTCGCCGGAAACTGGGCAAGGACGCCCACGCCATGACCATCACTCTGCTGTTGAATTCTGAGGGCAAGAAGATGGGCAAGACCGCTTCCGGCGCTGTGTGGCTGGACCCCAACAAGACCAGCCCCTTCGAGTTTTTCCAGTACTGGCGCAACGTGGGCGACGACGACGTGCTCAAGTGCATCCGGATGCTGACGTTCCTGCCTCTGGAGCAGATCGATGAGATGGACAAATGGGAGGGCAGCCAGCTCAACGAGGCCAAGGAGATTCTGGCCTATGAGCTGACGAAGCTGGTCCATGGCGAAGAGGAGGCCGAAAAGGCCAAGACGGCGGCCCATGCGCTGTTTGCCGGCGGCGGCGATGATACCAATATGCCCACCACCGAATTGACCGCCGACCAGCTCACCGACGGCGGTATTGGCATTCTCAGCCTGCTGACGGCCTGCGGCCTGACCAAGAGCAACGGCGAAGCCCGTCGCCTGGTCCAGCAAGGCGGTATCTTCGTGGAAGAAGAAAAGGTTGCTGCCATTGACTTGACGATTTCCGAGGCACAGCTCCGTGATGGTGTGAAGATTCGCAAGGGTAAAAAGGTCTACCATAAAGCCATCCTGGCATAAGATCAACTGCAAGTAATAAAAACGGCGTACCGTGAAACGCATCACGGTACGCCGTTTTTATAAGTATATTTATTGGATGTGATCGATGTATCCCTCGGCACACAGCAGTTCGGCCAGCAGTACCGCACCGCCGGCAGCGCCGCGGAGGGTGTTATGGCTCAGGCAGACAAACTTGTAATCATACTGGGTGTCGGGGCGCAGACGGCCAATGGAAACGGCCATGCCGTTCTCCAGATTCCGGTCCAGCTTCGTTTGGGGACGGTTGTCTTCCTCAAAGTAGTGGAGGAACTGCTTGGGCGCGGAGGGCAGGTTCAGTTCCTGGGCCCGGCCGGAGAACGCGGCCCAGTCGGACTTGATCTGCTCCATGGAGGGCTTCTCTTTGAAGCTCATAAAGCAGGCGGCCATGTGGCCGTTGGACACAGGGACGCGGAGACACTGGGCTGTGATTGCTGGACCCTCGGCGTTGGCGATGTGATCACCGTCCACATGGCCCCACAGCTTCAAGGGCTCCTGCTCGGACTTCTCTTCCTCGCCGCCGATGTAGGGGATGACGTTGTCCACCATTTCAGGCCACGTCTCAAAGGTCTTGCCCGCGCCGGAAATGGCCTGATAGGTGCAGACCAGCGCCTTCTCCACACCGTATTTCAGCAGGGGATGGAGAGCGGGAACGTAGCTTTGCAGAGAGCAGTTGGACTTGACCGCCACAAAGCCGCGCTTGGTGCCCAGGCGTTTGCGCTGGGCGTCAATGACCTTGATGTGGTCGGCATTGATCTCCGGCACCACCATGGGCACGTCGGGGGTCCAGCGATGGGCGGAGTTGTTGGAAACCACCGGACACTCGGCCTTGGCGTAACGGTCTTCCAGGGCCTTGATCTCCTCTTTTTTCATATCCACAGCGCAGAACACGAAGTCCACCATGGCGGCGATCTTTTCAACATCGGCTTCGGCATCCATGACCACCATATCCTTGGCCCAGGCAGGCATCTCGGACTCCATGGCCCAGCGGCTGCCTACAGCCTCAGCATAGGTCTTGCCGGCGCTGCGGCTGCTGGCTGCCAGGACAACCGTCTCAAACCAGGGATGGTTGTCGGTGAGGGTGATGAAGCGCTGACCCACCATTCCGGTGGCGCCGATGATACCCACTTTGTATTTCTGTTCCATTTTCCATTCTCCTTTATGATACCGCCGGTCGAAATTGGTCTCAGAGGAAAGAAAATTCCGGCCTTAGGTTGAATAAAAACACGTTTTGCGGTATAATAACCTTTGCCTATGGCACGGGTGACCGTGAGGCAGAGACTCTTGTCTTTCATCATCATATCACATTGCTAATGTGGAGTCAATGTGCGCATTGGCTACTTTTTCTGTTTTATTTTCCGAAATGGAGGGCAATATGACGCAAAAAATCAGACAATTTGCCAGATTGGGGCTGGTGTTTCTGACTTGTGTACTTTTTGCGGCCTATATTCCATATCAGGCTGACGCGTCATTCTCTGACCGTGTCATTCGTGTGGGTCTGTATTACGGCAGCAACGCGCTCCCCTCGGCCAATCTGGCCAATGAGGTGGGCAGCGGTTATCAATTTGGTACATATAGCAGCAGCGGCACGTTTTCACCCATTGGCAGCACGACTCAGGAAAAAATCACCGTCTGCAAGGACGCCAATCTCTATCTGTCCGGCGGCAGCTTTTATGAGCCCCCTACAGCGGCGGACTATCAGCTCATCGGCGCTTACCATATTCAAATGCCCGATACCTATGCCACCTATGAGGCGGCAGCCCAGGCAGCGGCGGCCTATCCCTACGGCTTCCCGGCCTATGTCAATGGAAAATATGTGGTCCGGTTCGAGTTTTATTCTTCCGCAGTTAACGCTGAGGCAGATGCCGCAGCTTATAACGGCGCGCAGGTGGTAGGCGGCAGTAAGACGTGCTATACTGTTGTC
The DNA here is from genome assembly GCF_052117125.1 of Candidatus Avoscillospira sp. LCP25S3_F1. Taxonomy (NCBI): domain Bacteria; kingdom Bacillati; phylum Bacillota; class Clostridia; order Eubacteriales; family Oscillospiraceae; genus Candidatus Avoscillospira; species Candidatus Avoscillospira sp. LCP25S3_F1. Next base: position 71,956 of record NZ_JBQKJT010000007.1, read on the forward strand.
AATACGGCAACGGGACAGATTCTGTTTGAGTTTGACAACAACGGCGATTATCTGGGCATCCAGCCCATGAGCAGCGGTGAGCGGGCGCAGACCTGGTTCAAGGGATATCGGTACTACGGCGGATTCCAGTATATGCGCCGCAGCGGCAACGATATTTCCGTCATTAACTTTGTCAATGAGGACCTGTACGTGTCCGGTGTCCTGCCGTATGAGTTTGTGGTCAATAACGATCTGGAATCGTTGAAAGCCGGTGCTGTGGCCATCCGGACTTTTTCAAGGGCCACCACCAAGCACAATGCCCTGGGCTTTGACATCTGCAACACCACCGACTGCCAGGTGTATCGCGGTGTTTATACGGGTGCAGGGGCCCAACTGGTCCTGGACGCCGTGGAACAGACCGGCGGCCAGTGCGCCTATTATAATGGAAAACTGATCGAGGCGCTGTACTTCTCCTCTGACGGCGGCGCAACGGAAGACGCGATCAACGCATGGGGCAGCGATGTGCCGTATCTCAAAGGCAAACTGGATCCCTATGAGACGTCTATTTCTTTTAACGGCAAAAGCTGGAGTTACACAGTGACACCATCTGACATTCAAAGCTTGTTGCAAAACAGGGGATACAACTGCGGTACAGTTACAGGCCTGGAAGTGACGAAGACCACAGCTATGGGTAATGTCAACGAACTGACCGTTACAGACGGCAGTGGTAAGAAATTTACCTTTACCGGGGATAATGTACGGGTATTGCAAAATTTGTCCGGCGTCACCTATATGAGCCGTCGGTTCCAGATTACGCCCATTGGCAGTCAGCCGTCGGGAAATGCTTCGACCACCACCGGAGACACCAGTTTTTCGGTCTATGACGGCAACACCACAACCCAATCCGATACCATCACCGTCATCACCGGCAGCGGGACCCAGCAGGTGACGGCGCCTGCTACCGTCATCACCGGCAGCGGGACCGTAACCGTCGGAGAAAGCAGCGGCAGCGGTTCCGGAAGCACACAGACTGGCAGCGGTCAGGGCTGGATCATCACCGGCGGCGGTTACGGTCACAACATCGGCATGAGCCAATGGGGCGCCTATGCTATGGGACAGCAGGGATACACCTATGAGGATATCCTGAAATTCTACTACACTGGCATTACGATCCAGTGAGAAAATGGAGATGCGACTTTGAAAACCAGCGATTTTTACTATGAACTGCCGGAGGAACTCATTGCCCAGACACCTCTGGAACATCGGGACCATTCCCGGCTGCTGACGTTAAACCGGGCAACGGGAAAAACAGGCCACCATCACTTTTATGAACTACCGGAATTTCTCAAACCTGGCGACTGCCTGGTGCTGAACAATTCCCGTGTCATTCCAGCCCGCCTGCTGGGCCATCGGGAGCCCACCGGCGGCGCGGTGGAGGTGCTGCTGTTGAAGGACCTGGGAGACAACACTTGGGAGTGTCTGGCCAAGCCAGGCCGCAAGTGCCGCATTGGGACGGAACTGTCCTTCGGAGACGGCCGCTTGACGGCCAAGGTGGTGGGCGATGGTGAAGACGGCAAAAAATTGGTGCAGTTTTCGTTCACCGGTATTTTTCTGGAGGTGCTGGCAGAACTGGGAAAAATGCCTCTTCCGCCCTATATCCGGGAGGAGTTGGAGGACGGCGAGCGGTATCAGACGGTCTATTCCAAGATCAACGGCTCGGCGGCCGCTCCCACGGCGGGCCTGCACTTCACGCCGGAACTGTTACAGCAGATCGAAGCCAAAGGCGTTCGGCTGGCCTATGTGACGCTCCATGTGGGGCTGGGTACATTCCGGCCGGTCAAAGCCGACGAAATCGCGGACCACCATATGCACAGCGAATTTTGTGAGATCTCCCAGGAGACGGCGGATATCCTCAATGAGACGCGCCGGCAAGGGGGACGGATTGTGTGCGTGGGAACCACCTCCTGCCGTACCATTGAATCTCTGGCCAATGATGACGGCACCTTTGTGGAGCGGTCCGGCTGGACGGAAATATTCATCTATCCCGGCTACCGGTTCAAGGCGATGGATGCTCTGGTTACCAATTTCCACCTGCCGGAGAGTACCTTGGTGATGCTGGTTTCAGCCTTTGCCGGACGAGAGCACATCTTGGCGGCCTACGCCGAGGCGGTAAAAGAGCGGTATCGTTTTTTCTCCTTCGGCGATGCCATGTTCATTGCCAATGATATCTGACTGAGAAAGTAGGAACGACGTTGTTTCAAGTAAAAAAGAAAAACGGCACGGCCCGCCGGGGTGAGTTCACCTGTCCCCACGGTACCGTACAGACGCCGGTATTTATGAATGTGGGCACCCAGGGCGCTATTAAAGGCGCCCTCAGCGCCGCCGATTTGAAGAACATTGGTTGTCAGGTGGAACTGTCCAACACCTACCATCTTCATGTGCGTCCAGGCGACCAGTTGATTCACGACTTGGGCGGCCTGCACAAGTTTATGACCTGGGATGGTCCTATGCTTACTGATTCCGGCGGCTTCCAGGTGTTTTCCCTGGCCAGTTTGCGGAAAATCAAGGAAGAGGGTGTCCATTTTGCCTCCCATGTAGACGGTCGGAAGATCTTTATGGGCCCCGAAGAGAGCATGCAAATTCAGTCCAACCTGGGCTCCGACATTGCCATGGCCTTTGACGAATGCATTGAAAATCCTGCTCCCTATGATTATGTAAAGCGGTCCTGTGAGCGGACATACCGCTGGCTGGTGCGCTGCAAAAACGAGTTGGACCGGCTCAATGGGCTACCCGGCACAGTGAATCCCGGGCAGGTGCTGTTCGGCATCAACCAGGGCGGCACCTATGATGATCTGCGGATGTGGCATATGAAAGAAATCGCCAAGCTGAACCTGGCTGGTTATGCCATTGGCGGACTGGCGGTGGGCGAACCCACGGAGGTCATGTACCATATCATTGAAGCAGTGGAACCCTGGATGCCCGCAGACCGCCCCAGATACCTCATGGGTGTTGGGACCCCGTCCAATATCATTGAGGCTGTGGCACGTGGTGTGGACTTCTTCGACTGCGTCATGCCGGCCCGTAACGCCCGCCATGCAAAGCTCTTTACCTGGAGTGGTTCCATCAATTTAAAGAACGCCAAGTATGAGCGGGATGAAGGTCCAATTGATGCCCAGTGCGACTGTCCGGTGTGCAGACGGTATTCCCGCGCCTATCTCCGCCACTTGTTTAAGGCAGAGGAGATGCTGGCCATGCGGTTGTCCGTCATGCACAATCTGTATTTTTATAACCAGCTGATGCAGAAGATTCGTGATGCACTGGACAACGATCAATTTGATGCGTTTCGTGCGGAGTACTCGGAAAAACTGGCGCAGAAAATTTAAAATTCCCCTTGAAAACAGAGATAATATTGGCTATAATAAAGCAAATGCCCGAATGGAGGTAACAAAATGGGTGCAGAAGCAATGTCAACCATCATGATGTTTGCTGTCGTGATCCTGGTGTTCTACTTCTTCGTGATTCGTCCCGAAAACAAGAAGAAGAAAGCCATGCAGGAAATGCGCGATGCGCTGAAGGTTGGCGACAAGATCATCACGATTGGCGGTATCGTCGGTGAAGTGGTGCACATCAAGGACGACAACATCGTCATTGAGACCAGTGCCGACCGCGTCCGTATGGAGCTGGCCAAGTGGGCCATTTCCAGCAACGAGACAGCGGAGAAGGCTGCTGCTAAGGCTAGAGAAGATGCCAGAGCAGAGAAGAAGAAAAAGAAGTAAGCAGAAAACGGTACCGCGCTTCATGCGGTACCGTTTTTTAGCTGTCCGGCAGGGGACAGGGAATCAAAACAGAAAAACTCCGACAGTACCAACCGGACTGTCGGAGTTTTTTATCAGGCAATTCTTCTGGCGCCGATATAGCGGCTGGCATAGTAGCTGTCGCTGAGGTTGGTAACCTTGACACCACCAGAGGCAGCATGCACAAACTGGTTGTTGCCGATGTAGATTCCCACATGGGAAGCGGCGGCACTGGTGGCGTACGTATTGTCAAAGAACACCAAATCACCGGGCTGCAGGCTGCTGACGGCGTAACCGTTGCCCAGCTGCTGGCCGGCGGTACGGTTGATGGTGTAACCCAACTGCTTGTAGACGTAACGGGTAAAGCCGGAGCAGTCAAAGCCGGAAGGCGTTGTGCCGCCCCAGACATAGGGGACACCGAGATACTGCATACCCAGATCGGCAGCCTGCTGGCCAACACTGACCGAAGAACCGGCGGAAGAGTTATAGATGGGCTTTTCCGTCAACTCCATCAGATCGCTTCTGATATAACCGGTTTGTCCCTCATACTGGACCTTGTACCAGCCGCAGTTGAATCCGATGATATACGCCTCATCGCCATACTGCATCTGGCAGACCAGATCGCTGGAGGAGGAGGGCTGCGACCGCAGGTTAACGCTGGAAGTATTGATTCGACCGTCGCCGAGCTCCACGTTTTCCCGTTCCTTGAAGGTTATGTAATCCGCGCTCATATAGCCGATATCCAGATTGTAATCCACCAGATACCAGCCGTCGACCTCACGGATGATGACCACGTTGTCGCCAGGGGAGGCGATGGAAATGGTGTCGGAATTGGCGGAGGCCGATTCCCGCAGACGCAGGCTGGTCTCCACAACACCGATGCCGGTTTTCAATTCCGTGGCGGAAGCGCTGATGGAAATGGCGGCTGTGGCGGCAACCGCCATCGTGGACAGGATCAACAGACGTTTTGCTCGGTTCATTCTACTTCGATACCTCTCTCATTTGCAGATTCCATGAAACTTACTTAGCGGCAAGAGCCCGATCGAGCCATACACAGCCCACATCCAATGCCGTGTAAAAACCGTCTTTTTCACTCTTCTTAACAATGCGCTCCCGAGGCTTGGCGTCGGGGTCCGTCAGCTGTAACTGTACAGAAACCTTGGTGGCCAGCTCCAGATCACCGTCTTTCTTGGACTCGAGGATCTGCAGCATCACAATATGGGAGTCGCTCATATTGCCGTAATAAACAACATTGTCCTTCCGCAGCAGGGGACGGCCCTTGTACTTCAGAACTGCATTTTTCTCAGACATTGTTACCCTCCTGATTAAAATGTAACCAAATTGTAACACATTGTATCCCACTTGTCAATAGGTAATTGACATAACATTACACTTTGGTCCAATTATTTTTGAAATTTTTCACAAAAAAGGAAATGGATGTGATTGATTGGGGAAAATCTGCATGGAAAGGTTACAAACAGAAAACAAGAAGGGGAACCGAGGTTCCCCTTCTTCGACGCCGGCCGGCGGTCAGTCGAACAGATAGTGACGGACCAGCTCCTGCAAAAGATCATCCCGATCCAGTTTGCAGATGAGACTGCGGGCGTTGTTGAAGTTGGTGATATACGTCGGGTCCTCAGAGAGCAAATACCCTACAATCTGATTGATGGGATTATAGCCCTTTTCGCTGAGAGAACGGTAAACAGACGTCAGGATCTGCTTCATCTCCGCCGTAGATTCATCGGGGACCACAAACTTGATCGTATTATCATCCATACGGTCTGCCTCCTTACCTGGAATACTCCTATCATATAATAGAAATGATGCGTTGTAAAGGAAAACTTCCACCGACACAGCCGGAAAGCTTGTCCGATCTCAGCGGAGCACTGCGTGCAGCTGCTCTTCCAGAGCGCCGAGGACCTTGGAAATGACGGGAGCAATGTCTTCATCGCTGAGGGTTTTGTCATCAGCGCGCAGCTCCAGGGAAAAAGCGACAGACTTTTTGCCCGCATCGATACCTTTGCCGCGGTAGACGTCAAAGAACGTGACTTTCCGCAGCAGCTTACCGCCGGCAGCGGCGATGCAATTCTCCAAGGCGCCCACGGTGACAGACTCATCGCAGACCAGTGCCAGGTCACGGGTGACAGCGGGGAACTTGGGCAGGGGAACGTATTCCGGATCAGCGCCCTGGGCGGCCATCAGCTGGGAGAAGTCCAGTTCAGCGCAGTAGAACGCGGCGTCCACTCCGTAATCCTGAGCCACCAAAGGATGAACCTGTCCCAACACACCGACGCGGCAGCCGTCCACAAAGACTTCAGCGCAGCGGCCGGGATGATAGGAGGGATTGGAAACAGCGGGAGCGGTAAACTGCACGTTTTCGGCCCGCAGATCGTCGAGGATTGCTTCCACAGCGCCTTTGAGGGCATAGAAATCCATATCGCTGCCGTAGGCACCCATGGAAAGGACCTTTTGCTCGTTGGCCAGCCCGTCTTTACCGTCGGGCAAATAGATGCGGCCTACCTCGTACAGTTTTACGTTCTGGTTGCGATAGTTGTAGTTTCGGGTCAGGATGTCCAACATAGAGGGCAGCACCGTGGTCCGCATGATGGAGGTGTCCTCGCCCAGGGGGTTGAGGATTTTAAAAGACTGACGGCGAGCGTCCGCCTGAGGCCAGCGGATTTTGTCGTAGCAGGTGGGAGAAATAAAGGAATAGGTGATGATCTCATCGTAGCCCATGGCACGGCACAGGCTGCCCAGACGGCGCTCCAGCGTCTCTTCGGGAGAATAACCGCCCAAAGTGGTTTGGCCCCGCATCAGGGTGCAGGGGATTTTGTTGTAACCGTAGAATCGGGCCACCTCTTCGGCTAAGTCGGCAATTCCGACCACATCGGCACGCCAGGAGGGAATCACCACATCGGCGGGGCCGTTGGGGAAATCCTTCTTCTTGGTGACAATGCTCACCCGCTCCAGATACTGGTACATATCTACGGCGGGAATGTCGGTGCCAAGCAGAGCGTTGACCCGGTCGGGGTCCATACGGATGGTGTGCTCCTGGGGCACATAGTTGAGAATATCAATAACGCCGTCCAGCACTTCACCGGCGCCCAGCAGTTCCACCAGCTCACAGGCACGGTCCACGGCAGGCAAGGTATTCAGGGGGTCCAGGCCCTTTTCAAACTTGGCGCTGGCCTCGGTGCGCATACCCAGGGCCAATGCGGCCTTGCGAATGGCGGTGCCGTTGAAGTTGGCGGATTCAAAAACCACGTCCACGGTATCGTCCACGATTTCGCTGTTCTCACCACCCATGATGCCGGCCAGACCGACGGCACGCTCGTCGTCGGCAATGACCAGCATGGAGGAATTGAGTTTGCGGACATTGCCGTCCAGGGTGGTCAGTTCCTCGCCGTTCTTAGCCCGGCGCACAATGATTTTGCCGCCCTTGACGTAACGGTAATCGAAGGCGTGCATGGGCTGGCCGTACTCCAACATAACGTAATTGGTGATATCCACAATGTTATTGATGGGACGGACGCCCATGGCGCGGAGCCGCTCCCGCATCCACTTGGGGGAGGGAGCAATCTTGACGTTGCGAACCATGCGGGCTGTATACCGGGGGCACAGCTCCGGGTCGGGGGTCTCCACGTCCAGCAGTTCCATCAGGTTACCGCTGCCGCCGCCTTTTACCACAGGGGTGTGGAGGTTCATGGGCTCATCATAGGTAGCGGCTACCTCCCGGGCCAGACCGATGACGGAAAGGCAGTCGGGACGGTTCGGGGTGATTTCAAACTCCACCACATGATCGTCGGCGCCGATGATTGGCTTGATGTCGTCGCCGGGGGCAATACCCTCTTCCTGTAGGACAAAAATGCCGTCGGGGATGCAGTGGGGGAACTCCGCCTGTTGGGCGTGGAGGTCTGTCAGAGTGCAAATGGCGTTGTCCTTGGTGTTGTAAGCCACCAGGTCATCGGCATGGATGTTGGGGCACATAGTGTCGGTCTCAGCCGTGGTGTCACCCAGGTTCACGGAAATATGGAAAGTGCCGTTGCCCAGAGGTTTGCATGCCAGAACCTTGGCAGCCACCACGGGGCCATAAATTTTGTGACCCGGCTGAATATCAGCGGGGATCGAGGGCTTGTCCTTGTCCAAAGGCTTATAGTCGCCCAAAATGGCGGCGGGGGTGATGGCGGCGTAGGGAAAATCCCGCTCATCCAAACCCAGTTCGGAGAGGCCGCAGAACATACCGTTGGATACCATGCCGCGCAGCTTGCCTTTCTGAATCTTTACGCCGCCGGGCAAGGTGGATTTGTGCAGAGCCACGGGCATCAGATCGCCGGGATGAATATTCCACGCGCCGGTGACAATCTGGATGGGCTCACTTTGGCCCACCTCCACCTGGCAGACCCACATGTGGTCGGAGTCGGGATGGCGCTCCATAGACAGGAGACGGCCCACAACGACATTGGAAATCTCCGCACCCAGGTCTTCGGTGGTTTCCACCTTGGAGCCGGAGAGGGTCATGGTTTCGGCGAAGTCTTTATCATCAGCATCCACGGAGACAAACTCGCGGAGCCACTTTCTGCTCAGATTCATGTTTCCTACGCTCCCTTCTTAAAACTGCTCCAGGAACCGCACGTCGTTCTCAAAGATCAGACGCAGGTCGGCGATCTTGAAGCGGCGCATGGCGGTACGCTCCAGGCCAATGCCGAAGGCCCAGCCGGAATACTCGTTGGGGTCGATGCCGCTCATCTCCAGCACTCTGGGGTGAATCATACCGGCGCCCAAGAGCTCAATCCAGCCCTCGCCTTTGCAGGTGGGACAGCCCACGCCGCCGCACTTGTGACACTGGACATCCATCTCACAGGAGGGCTCGGTGAAGGGGAAGTGGTGGGGCCGGAAACGGGTCTTGGTGCCCTTGCCATAGAGCTGTTCCACAACGGTATTGAGGGTGCCTTTCAGATCAGCCATGGTGACGTTCTTGTCGATGACCATGCCCTCCACCTGATGGAACATGGGGGAGTGGGTGGCGTCCACCTCGTCTTTGCGGTAGACGCGGCCGGGGGCGATGATGCGGATGGGCAGATCCATGGTGTCCATGGCACGGACCTGCATGGGGCTGGTCTGGGACCGCAGCATCACACGACTGTCGGTATCAAAATAGAATGTGTCGGACCAGTCGCGGGAGGGATGGCCCTCTTCGGCATTGAGACGGTCGAAGTTCAGCTCGGCCAGCTCTACCTCGGGGCCGTCCAGGACCGTAAAGCCCATGCCGATAAAGATTTCTTTAATTTCATCCAGGGCGATATACATGGGGTGACGGTGACCGATTTTGGCTTCGGTGCCGGGAACCGTCACATCCAGAGCCTCATCCAGAAGCCGCTGTTCCAATGCCTTGGCCACCAGTTCCTTTTTGGCGGTCTCCATGGCCGACTCAATGGCGGCGCGGACATCGTTGGCAATCTGGCCCATGACAGGGCGCTCCTCTGCAGAGAGCTTGCCCATCTGTTTCAAAACGGTGGTCAGTTCACCCTTTTTGCCGAGAAAGCGGACCCGCAGTTCCTCCAGCTGGGCCGGATCGGCGGCAGCGGCTACGGCGTCCAATGCTTGGCGACGGATCGATTCAAGCTGTTCTTTCATAGTCGTTCTCCTTATCATCAAACTGTGACTTCAGGCAATAAAAAAAGCCTTCCTCCCCAAAGGGGACGAAAGCTATGCTTCCGCGGTACCACCCGCAATTCGCCTGACAGCGCACTTAAAACCTTTAACGGAGTGACCCGGCCCGCTCTACCACCCGCATAGGGCTTCAAGGGGCAACTCCCGGGAGAAAGCCTTCCATCGAACAGGGAACCTTCCCAGCAGCCGGTCCTCTCTGTACCTGTTCCGACGATGGGCGGCAGCCCGTTCATCGCTTTTTTCATATCAAGTAGTATTCTAGCACAGCCTCTGGAAAGATGCAACCTCCAAAATGGAATAAACCTGGGACGTTTGCATAAATATCCTTGCAGATGGGACACGCTGTGTCCCCAGTGGATCAGCGGAGGTGAAAACCATGAGAAAAATCTGGAAAGGGGCTGTAGCGGCGGGGCTTTGCCTGACTCTGGCGGCCTGTGGAGGCGAGGAGACATCGCCGGTACAGGAGGCGTTGTCGTTCCGTACCGATCTGTTGGCGGTGGACCAATGCAGCTTTACCGCCCAGGCAACGGCGGACTATGGAGAGCGGGTCTATACCTTTGGCCTTGACTGTGTCTATGAGCCCCGGACGGACCGGGCGGAATTGACGGTGATGGAACCGGAGTCCATTGCCGGCATCACAGCAACCATGGAGGGAACGGACGGGACAGTGGCCTTTGACGGTACGGCTCTGGAATTGGGCACACTGGCCAGTGGTAAGACAGCGCCCCTGGCACTGCCCCAGCTGCTGGGGCAGGCATGGACCGGTGGGTATATTGAGTCCCAGACAGCGGCGGACAGCGGATTCCTCGTCACCTACCAGGTGGGATATGAGCAGGACGCGCTGACGGTGTACACGGCCTTCGATGAAGCGGGCGTGCCTTTGTGGGCCGAGGTCTACTATGAAGGCATCTGTATATTGCAGGCGGAACTTTCCAATTTTGCCATGGAATAACAGGGTCCGACCGAACGGGACAGACATAGAATGATGCGGGAGCCGAAGAACGGTATAGATCCGGTCACTGCGTGGGAGAATATGGTTGACCACGTTACATACCGCTTCACCGGGGTGTGTAACGTTGGGAACATTTTTTCGCGGAGTGTGAAGCCTATGGATACCAACGTGAAACGCGGCGACATTTTTTACGCCGACCTGAGCCCCGTGGTGGGCAGTGAGCAGGGCGGGACTCGCCCGGTGCTCATCGTGCAGAACGATATGGGAAACCGCCACTCACCAACGGTGATCGCGGCGGCCATCACCAGCCAGACGGGAAAAGCAAAGCTGCCGACGCACATCGACCTGGCGGGTCATAATGTGGGCCTGACCAAGGACTCGGTGGTGCTGCTGGAACAGATCCGGACCATTGACAAGCGACGGCTGCGGGAACATATGGGACGGCTGGACCCGGAACTGATGGATCGAGTGGACTCGGCCATCGCTGTCAGTTTTGGCTTGCACAACTAAGGGATTTCCGCTATAATCAAACTATCGACACGTAGTTTGAGAGGAAACCATCCATGAAACAACATCGCATCTGTCTAAAAATTTTCGGCATTGCCGTGGCTGTCACAGCGGTTGTGGGCCTGACCATGGCCGTCTCCGGCAACAATACCGCATCGGACCCTCTGGTAAGCCTCAGCTACCTGACGGGGACGTACCGGACCAATCTCCTCAAGGATGTGGAGGCAGATATCCAGGCGGAAAGCCAGAAATTGTCGTCCAGCTTTTCCCAACAGGTTTCCGAACTGAAGGGAACCATGAGCGGCCAGACAGTGACGGCGGAGAAGAACGACTTTTCCACCCAGTCTCTGACGGCCGGGCAGCAGTTCACTGTCCGGACCGGCGGGGAAGTGCTGGTGCTCAGCGGCTCGGTCAAAGCGGTGGGCAGCGGTCTCACCGATGTTACCGCTGGTACAGCGGTCTCCGCCGGCGGCAGTTTGACGGCCAATCACCTGTATGTAGCCGGGGCCGACTGTGTTCTGGAGGCCACCGGCACGGCCAAGCTGTTGGTAAAGTAATGGAATATCCAGACACCTCCCGCATATCCATGGAACATGGAGAACGGGAGGTGTTTTGTATGGAACGAGAAATCCCCATGCGCTATGGCGGCGATACCGTGGGCCATGCCACCGTGACGCGGGAAGGATTGTACCACCGGATTCGCTGCGTCTGTGAAACCGTGTCCTCAGAGGTCCTGCGGGCCTACGGTACAGTGGACGGGCAGGACGTGCTCCTGGGCGTATTGATGCCGGAGGGGGGACAGCTGACATTGGACCGGCGGTTTGCCTGCTCAGCCTGTCCGCTGGACCGTTTGGAGACGGTGACCGTTGGCGGACCGCCCGGCGCATGGCAACCATGGCAGGGAGCCGTGGGACCGGTGACGGTGGCGGGCGGCCGTGCCAGACAGTCCAATGGCAAATTGCTTCTGGCGCTGCCGTATCACCGTGGAGAGCCGGTGGACTATCTGCCGGTGCTGCGGTATTGTACGCCCACGGAGTTGGATGGGCGGACCTGGATGGTCTTGGACACCGACCAGCTGCCGGAGGAATGGCGGCCAAGGTCGGAACCGTCGTAAAAAAACGGATGCTGTACCGTGTGGGACAGCATCCGTTTTTATGTTGGGTCTTAGTTGAGAATGCGGCGGGCGGCTGCGAAGTGATTGTAGTAATAACCGGATGTAATGGTATCCACGGTGACGCCGCGGGTGGTGTTGGCGGCGTGGACCATCTTGCCGTCGCCGATGTAAATGCCTACATGGGTGATCCAGGCGCTGGAGGAGTAGGTGTTGCTGAAGCAGATCAGGTCGCCGGGCTGCAGCTGGTTGAAGGACACAGAGACACCGTTTTTCACCTGATCGTTGGCCACACGGTTGATGGAGTAGCCGAAGTGTGCATAGACATACTTGGTGAAGCCGGAGCAGTCGAACACTGTGGGACCGTTGCCGCCGAAGACGTAGTCGCAGCCCACGAACCCCAGGGCGTAACTGACCAACTGCGCGGCCTCGGAGGAAGCGGCTTCTTCCTTGGCGGCTTCTTCCAGCTTTTTGACTTCTTCCTCTGTCAGCCAGTCGGTGTTCAGAAAAGCCTGGGCATTTTTATAGCACCGCAGGAACATGACAATGGCCTGCTGACGGGAGGTGGTGCTGGTGGGGTCCAAATAGGTGGCGTTTCCGGCGGTAGTGCCGCCAACGATACCCAAGCCGACGACCTCCTGCGCAGCGGACTCTGCCCAGGTGCCGACCTCATCGCGGTCGATAAAACCGGCCAAATAATCCTTGGTCAAATGAATGGGCATATTGACGCAGCGGTTGAGGTTGGAAATAATGACGAAAAATTCCTGTCTCGTCAGGAGCTGATTGGGACGGAAGGTACCGTCGGGATAACCGCCCACAATACCGATTTCATAGGCGGCACAGACCAGGGGGTCGTTGGTATCGGTGAAGTAATCGGTGCGGTTGGGGTGGGGGGTATTACCGGTAAGTTTTTCATAGGCCAGGGTGGCGATATAGCACATCTCCATGCGGTTGATGTCAATGCTCATATCGGCATTGGCCAGGGCATCTGGCAGCAGGTCCAGCATTTGGGCTTCGTTGAGGTTGGAGAGGGCCCAATCGCTGGCATTGGTAAAGGCCAGCGTGGGAACCGTCAGAGATAGAACGGCGGCCAGCGTCAAAAGCAGCGCTGTACCGCGGCGAAACAGTGTTTTGATCATCACAGTGTATCCTCCTTGCATGTGATGCTGACAGGGCAGTGGTCGGAACCGAAAATATCGCTATGGATGGCGGCGTCAGTTACGGCGCCGGCCATGCGGTTGGAAACCAGGAAATAGTCAATACGCCATCCAGCATTGTTCTTGCGGGCGTTGAACCGGTAACTCCACCAGGAATAGGCGCCGGTGGCGTCAGGGTGCAGATGGCGGAACGTATCCGTGAACCCGGTGGCTAACAGATCGGTGAACTTGCCGCGCTCCTCGTCGGAGAAACCGGCGTTGCCCCGGTTGGGGCCTGGATTTTTCAGGTCGATCTCTTGATGGGCCACATTGAGATCGCCGCAGGCAATGACGGGCTTTTGGGCGTCCAGCGCGGCCAGATAGGACCGGAAAGCATCATCCCAGGCCATGCGGTGGTCGAGGCGTTTGAGACCGTCCTGGGCATTGGGCGTGTAGCAGGTAACCAGATAGAACGATGCAAATTCCAGGGTAATCAGCCGCCCCTCGGTGTCCAGCTCCGGAACCCCCACACCATAGGTGACGGACAATGGTTCAGTTTTTGTGAAAATGGCTGTGCCGGAATAACCCTTTTTCTCAGCGTAATTCCAGTATTGATAATAACCGGGCAGCTCCAGTTCCAGTTGACCCGCCTGTAGTTTCGTCTCCTGTAGACAGAAACAGTCGGCATCCAGCGCGGCAAACGAGGTGAGAAACTCTTTCTGCAAGCACGCTCGGAGACCGTTGACGTTCCACGATACGAAACGCATGGAATCCATTCCTCCAAATCGACAAAATATTTCATGCTGTTACAGATTGTAACAAATTCAATGCCGTTGTGCAACTGGATTTTTCGGCCATGGTCCCATGGTTGTAAACGGCGAGAATTCGTGTTATAATCCATACCATGAAAGTTTCTGTATTTTTTTCCATTCTATCCTGCAAACTGGCCCGGTTCGCCATTCGGCTCCTGGGCCGGGGCGGCACGGACTTTCCCGGCCGCGTTGCACTGAAGCTGTGTCCCCATCTGCTGGGCACGCTGGCAAAGGACGTGACGACCATTCTCGTCACGGGCACCAACGGCAAGACCACTACCTCCCGTATGATTGAACAGGCCTTGACCGATTCTGGAATTTCTTTCTTTGCCAACAAGTCCGGCGCCAACCTTCTCAGCGGCGTCACTGCGGAATTTGCCATGCACTCGTCCCTGACGGGCAAGTGCCGGTACCCCTATGCCCTCATTGAGGCTGACGAGGCGGCTTTCAAGGCCATCAGCCGCTATGTGGATGCCAAGGTGGTGGTGGTGACCAATGTGTTCCGAGATCAGCTGGACCGCTACGGCGAGGTGACCCACACTCTGGACAATATCCGCATCGGTATCGGAAACAGCAAAAACGCCACCTTGTGTTTTAACGCCGACGACTCTCTTTCCCGGTCCCTGGCCGACGAAGTGGACAACCCTGTGTTGTTCTACGGTGTGGATGTTCCCATTTATAAGGAGCGGGTGGCGGAGCTGTCCGACGCCCCCTACTGCATCCGCTGCAAGCATGAATATGTCTATGATTATGTGACTTATGGCCATTTGGGCGGTTATCGTTGCCCAGCTTGCGGCTACAGCCGTCCAAAGACCGATGTTTCCGTGACGGAGGTTCGTTCTACCGACACAGAGAAGTCGGAGGTGGTCATGACCGCCGACGGCAAGACCTACGATACCACAGTCAATCTTCCCGGCGGCTACAACATCTATAACGCCTGCGCCACGATGGCCTGTGGCAAGGCGCTGGGCCTGGATTTGGAAACCGTCTCCAAGTCCTTGTCGTCCTTTGCCTGTGGTTTCGGCCGGATGGAGAAGTTTGACATTGAGGGCCGCAGCCTGCGAATGATTCTGATTAAAAACCCCGCCGGCTGTAATCAGGTGCTGAATTTCCTGACCAACACAACTGAGCCGTCTCTGTTTGTGGTCTGCCTCAATGACCGGGCCCAGGACGGAAAGGACGTCAGCTGGATTTGGGATGTGGACTTTGAACGGGTTGTGAATATGGGTGACAAGCTCAGCGGCCTCATTGTCTCCGGCGTTCGGGCCGACGACATGGCCATCCGCTTCAAGTACGCCGGTCTGCCCCTGGAGAAACTCCAGGTCATCAAGGACTACGATCAACTGATTCAAACGTGTATCGCACAGGACAAGCCTGTCTATATCATGCCCACCTATACGGCCATGCTGGGTCTGCGGGAACGCATCAGCAAGACGTACGGGTTCAAGGATTTCTGGGAATAAGGGAGGACGCCATGGAACTGAAAATCTGTCATCTCTATCCTGACGTTCTCAACCTCTACGGAGACCGGGGCAACGTCATCTGCATGGAGCACCGTCTTCACTGGCGAGGTATCGATGTGGTCACAACAGGCGTATCCATCGGTGAGCCTTTACACGCTGCCGACTATGACCTGTTTTTCATCGGCGGCGGCCAGGATTTTGAGCAGGAGGTCCTGCTGGGCGATCTGGGCGGCGGCAAGGCCGACGAGATCAAGGCGGCGATTGCCGATGGTAAATCCTTTTTGGCCATCTGCGGCGGCTATCAAATGCTGGGGGCTTACTATAAAACATGGGATGGTGTCCAGTGCGATTTTATCGGCGCGTTGGATTTGTACACCATTGGCTCCAAGGAGCGCATGATTGGAAATTATATGTTTACCTGCGAGGAGCTGAACGGCCAGACCGTGGTAGGATTTGAAAACCACTCGGGCAAGACGTATCTGGGCAGCGGCGTACGGCCCATGGGGAAAATCCTGGTCGGCCACGGCAACAACGGTGAAGACGGGGGAGAGGGCGCCCGGTACAACAATGTATTTGCCACCTATTCCCATGGCTGTCTGCTGCCGAAAAATCCGGTGCTGTGCGACCATATCTTGACCACGGCTCTGGCATATAAATACGGTACAGTGCAGTTGGAGCCACTGGATGATACGTTGGAGCAGACTGCCCATCTCTATATGAAAAACCGACTGCAAGCAGCAAAGTAGCAACAGAATGTCGGCGGAGCGCGGAGGCGTTCCGCCGTTTTCATAAGAAGGAGGGAGCTGTTTGACAGAGACAGCGAGGCAGGCCATCTCTGTGGTGGCCGAAGTGAAGAAGGTCATTGTCGGCAAAGATGCCATTCTGGCCAAGGTCCTTATGGCAATTTTGGCCGGAGGCCATATCCTGCTGGAGGATATCCCCGGCGTGGGTAAAACCACCATGGCCCTGGGATTTTCCCGGGCGCTTGGCTTGGAATATGGCCGGGTACAGTTTACGCCTGATGTGATGCCGTCGGATTTGACGGGCTTTTCCATGGTCAACCGGGCTACAGGCCAGCTGGAGTACCAGCCCGGTGCGCTGCTGTGCAATCTGTTTCTGGCCGATGAACTGAACCGTGCCACCAGCCGCACCCAGTCGGCGCTGCTGGAAGCCATGGAGGAAGGACGGGTGACGGTGGATGGTGTGACCCACGAAATTCCCAAGCCCTTTGTGGTCATCGCCACACAGAACCCCGTGGGCGCGTCCGGCACACAGCTGCTGCCGGATTCCCAGCTGGACCGGTTCATGGTGCGGCTGTCTATCGGCTATCCGACACCAGACGACGAGGTGGAAATGCTGCGGCGCAAGCAGCAGGGTGCGTCCCTGGAAACGGTGCGGCAGGTTCTAAGTCATGAGGAACTGCTGCGTCTGCGGCAAATGGTGGAACAGGTTCATTTGTCGGATCAGGTGTTGGAGTATCTGGTGGCGTTGGTGGGGGCTACGCGGAACCATCCGGCCATTCTCCAGGGCGGCAGCCCCCGGGCGACACTGTCCCTGGCGGCCATCAGCCGGGCCTACGCCTTTTTGCAGGGCCGGGATTATGTGGTGCCGGAGGATGTACAGAGATTGCTCCTGGATACGCTGGCCCACCGGATGATTCCGGTTACCGGAGGACAGGAGTCCAGTGCAACGGCACTAAGAGAGGTACTGCACACGGTTCCAATGCCCCGACTGGGACAGAAGCCATGACAGCCCGTATGCGGATTCTGTACCTGGCGGTGCTGGCAGCCTTTTTCTGGCTGTTCCTCTATGTGGACAGCTGGCTGGCAGCCTATGGACTGTTGATCGTTCTGATTATGCCGGTGCTCTCTCTGGTAGTCAGTCTGCCGGCCATGCTGGGCTGTCGGGTCCATGTAGAGGGATACAAAGGACAGTGCTGCCGGGGCGAGGAAAACCAATGGAGAATCACCGTGTACAATACGGCCCGGCTTCCGTTGCCGCGGGTGAAGGTCCGATTGACGCTGCACCAGACTTTGACGGGCGTTACCATGGGAAAAACCATACGGTATCACCGCCTCCCGGCAACATTGAAAGACCGACTGCCCATGGATACCATCCACTGCGGCATTTGGGAAGCAAGCGTGCGCTGGGTACGTGTGTATGATGCCCTGGGGCTCATTGCCATCCGGCGGCAGGTGATTGTGACGGCCCAGGCGGCGGTGCTGCCCAGGTCTGTGGAGCCGGAACCCTTGCCACAGACGGCTCAAAGCCAGGGACAGACTACGGCCCAGCGGCCCCGGCGGGGCGGCGGTATGGGTGAGGAATACGAATTGCGAACTTATCAGCCCGGTGACCCGGTGCGGATGATCCACTGGAAGCTGTCGTCTAAAAGTGAGGAATTGATTCTGCGGGAGGTGCTGGAGCACCCGGAGGCGATGCCGGTGCTGACCTTCGACCATCTGGGACCGCTGGATTTGTTGGATGGGGTATTGGATCGGCTGTGGTCTTTGAGTCATGCCCTGTTGGAGCAGCAGAAAGCCCATGAGATCCAATGGGTGCATCCGGAGAACGGCCAACCGTTCCGGTTTATCCTGCGGGGTCAGGGCGATTTGCGCCGCTGCTTCGGCGTGCTGTTGTCCCAGCCTGCACCATTGGAGGGCCACCGATTCCCTAAGGGGCTGCGGCAGACCGCAGACTGGTATTATTACCATTTGGAGCCGGTGGGGGAGGATGAGCCATGAGACAGGTCGATAAGCGGGCGGTACTCAGTGAAATGGCACTGGATTTACTGCTGCTGATGCTGATTCAGGGGGGATTTCTCTGGTCTTTGCGGTGTGTCTATGGGCTGAACCTGTCTGTGCAATCTTTCTTACTGCGGGCGGTACTGCCTGCGGTGGCTGTTCCTTGGATTTTGGTGCGGCTGCCGAAACGACGGTTCTTTCTTCTGAGTGCTGCGGTTCTGCTGGCGCTGACGGGGTGGTATTGGCATGCCATATGGCTGTCCGGCGGATGCCAGTTGTTACAGCAGGCATTGACCGCCCTGGCGGTGCCGGTGGAGGTAGAGTCCCAGTGGTTGACCGGTTCGGCCCGGGACGTTTTATGGACGATCACATACTTTGCGCTGTTGCTGTCGATGACACTGGGTATGACGGTACTGCTGATTCGCTCAGCAGC
Organism: Candidatus Avoscillospira sp. LCP25S3_F1; assembly: GCF_052117125.1. Lineage (NCBI taxonomy): Bacteria > Bacillati > Bacillota > Clostridia > Eubacteriales > Oscillospiraceae > Candidatus Avoscillospira > Candidatus Avoscillospira sp. LCP25S3_F1. Next base: position 90,554 of record NZ_JBQKJT010000007.1, read on the forward strand.
ATTGACGTGGGCGCTGACGGGGCCATGGTTGGTTCCGGCGGTGGTTTTTGAACGGGAACTGTCCTGGGTGGGGTTGCTGGCTTTGACCCTTGGCGGCTGTTTGCTGCTGCTGACGGGCCGAAGCCATCGATTTGACCGGGCAGGTAGTGTCCGTCAGGCCTGGGTGGCCCTGCCGCCGCTGCTGGTGGCGCTGGGTCTGGTGACGGCTCTGCTGCCCCGACAGGAGTACCAGCGCCCTCAGTGGACTGAGGGACTGCGGGCAGAACTGGAAGCAGCCAGCAGTGGCTTGATGCAGGAAGGAATCCTCGGCAATCTGGGCGCAGCGCTGCCGGGAGGTGACCAGGTCAGCGTCAGCCTGTCCAGCGCCGGGCCTCGCACCTTTCGGGAGAATGTGGTGCTGGAGGTGGAGAGCGACTACCACGGCACGGTTTATCTGCGGGGGACTTCGGCGGCGGTGTACACGGGGCAGGAATGGGCGGATCTGCCGGAACAGGTCTATGAAAACGGCTTGGGCGACGACGGCCAGTCCAATTCGGTCCAGGGTTTTGCACCGGTGAATTTTCCGGCTCTGGCCTCTGGCAGCAGCCGGTACTATGAACTGACCATCACCTATCCAAGGTCCCTGTCCGGATGGATGTTTACACCGTATCAGCTGCTGAGCCGTCCGGATGAAATCATGGATGTCAGCTTTGTCAATGATACGCATTTGCAGAGGGATTTTGGCATCCGTACTAAAAATGTGTATTTTATCCCGCCGGAGGAAATTCAGGTGTTGAGCCGAAATACGCAGTGGGAAGCGGCGGTAGCGGAGGCAGAATATCGGCAGTTTGTCTATGAAAATTATCTCGATGTACCGGATGGATTTGGGGAGACGTATCGGCGGTTTATGGAGGCATATTCCGATTTGGTCGGGTCGGGAAATGATCATAAAATTGACAGTGTTATAATAATTGACAGTGTCATATCCGGAAGTGCCTATGAGAATAGAAATCAAATGATTAGTGGCGAAGAACCGTTTGCGGTGTTGCATGCTAAGGTGATTGCCAACATGTTGGCGATGATGACAGAGTATAATCTGAACACGCCGCTAACGCCGGAGGGCGAGGACTTTGTGGATTATTTCCTCAATGAAAGCCACCAGGGCTACTGCGTCCACTACGCCAGCGCCGGTACGTTGATGTTGCGATATAGCGGCATCCCAGCCCGATATGTGACGGGTTATTTGACTAAAATCCCGGCTTCTGGCAAGGTGGAAGTTCTGGATTCCGATGCCCACGCCTGGGTGGAGATTTACCTGGACGGCTACGGCTGGTATCCGGTGGAAATGACGCCACCCTCGGAGATTGGCTTGGCGCCGGGCGAGGGCATTGGAGAGACAGCACCGGAACCGGAGGAACCGACGGAACCGGATGTGTTGGATGAGGAACCGGAAGCGACGGAAGAGACACCGGAGCAGTCCATCCAGCAGCCAAAGCCGGAGACGGCTGACACACCAGAGCAACCTACCGAAGAGCCAACAGAGGAAAGTGGAGATGCTTGGGTTCCGCCACCCTGGGTGTTCTGGACGATGGGAGCGCTGCTGGTAGTGGCACTATTCCCAATCCACAGCTGGTACTGTACCCGGCGACGGGAACGGCAGTTCTACGACAGCGACTACAGCGGGGCGGTGATAGCTATGTATCGTCATCTGGAGCAGCTGCAATCTTGGGGAACCGACCCTACCACCTTGCAATCCCTGGCCCAAAAGGCACAATACAGCCGCCAGGGCATCACAGAGGAAGAACGGCGGCAGGCCGCCTTGCTCTGGCTGCGAGAACGGGAAAAACTGAACCAGCTGCCCAAGCTGCGACGCTTCTGGCTTCGGTGGATTGTGGGCATCCTATAAGCGTGAAAAATCACACGGGAAGCAGTAAGACTTCCCGTGTGATCATTTTTTATGCAAAAGGGGATTCCAACAATGTGACCTGCCGATTGGTGGCGTTCAGCCGTACTGGACAGCCAATGGGCATGGTCAGCATGGGATGGGTATGACAGCAATCGAACTCGGCCAGAATGGGAATCTTCGGCGCCCCCAATACCTCCAGAAGAATTTCATAGGGCTGTCTGCCGGTGCCGTTGTCATCGAATTTCTCGTGCTTTCCCAGCAGAATGCCGCCGACCCGGTCAAGAACACCAGACAGCTTCAGTAGAGAGAAAGAACGTTCAATGGTACAGGCGTCCTTCAAAGAATCCTCCAGCAGCAGGATATCACCCAGTTGAATTTCCGGCATATAGTCGGTGCCGAAAAAGCCCTCCATGGTGTTGAGGTTGCCGCCGATCAACCGGCCTTCAGCCACGCCGGGATGGATGCAGCGCCAGTCGTTGGGCTGCTGTTCCTTGGCGCGGTTCTGGGTGCTCCAGTCAAGAAATTCGTCGGTCCAGAACGGCGGGATGGTAAAGGTACGGGGATATGAGAGCTTGCCGCTGACCATTTCATAAAAAGCGGTAAAGGTCTCGTCCACAAAAGGCGGCAGTTCGCCGAAGGACGAGGCCACTGCCGGGCCGTAAAAGGTCACCAATCCTGTTTTGGCATAAATGGCCAGCAGCAACGCCGTCACATCGGAATATCCAATGATGATTTTTGGATGGGCCTTTAAATAGTCATAGTCGATGTAAGGCAGTATGGAATTGGTGTTGTTGCCGCCGATGGAAGCCATCAGAATGGAGATATCCTCCCGGTATAACAGCTGATTGAACTCTTCTGCCCGCTCCTGAATGGAGCCCGAACGGTAAAAATCCTGTTTCTGGTATTGCTGCCCATGAACCACGGTGAATCCTTTGGACTCCAGATAGGTTACGCCACGATCATATCGGACCGGCACAGTGGCGGAGATAGGGGAGGAGGAGGAAAAGACGCCAATGGTACAGGGTATGGAAATTTTGTGGGCTTTCATGGGGGCTGTCTCGCTTTCCACAGGGATTTCTCAGACGGAAGACTTGGGTGAGGAATTGAGGATGGGGGAGATGACGGGCTTTCCGTCCCGGTTCAGCAGCGGCGTCAGGCCACCGGCATTGCCGGAAGCGTGGAAAACATAGTTGACGCCGGTTTCCCGGTCTACCCAGATTTCTGTGGTGTTTAGCGCACCCTGAGAATACACCTTTTCAAATCGTTCGCTTTTGGACACTACAATCCCTCCAAACGTGTAACGAAGCACTTGCCAGTTATACCACAGGTGACGATGTGATGCAGGCCGAGCTGCTGTAACGCTCTATGCCACACCAGTTGGGGAGAAGGGTTTCCAACGTTACAGTTTCCCGGGATGCATAATCTACCAAAATCTCCATGTCCTTGTTCCGCCGGTCCAGCTGCATCAGAAATTCCCGGCAGGCACCGCAGGGCATACCGCTGCCGCCGCCGTAAGGGGGCCGGTCCCGAAAGGCAATCAGTCGCTTAATTCTGGTCTGCCCAATGTTCAGGTACATATTGAGCGCCGCAGCCCGTTCGGCACACAAATCCAGTACCCCACAGCAGCTTTCCATGCAAAAACCTGTAAAAATTTCCCCGTTCTCGCTTTCCAATGCACACACAACATGATGGGCATATATAAAAGGGGAGACCTCTCTGGGGCCGTACTGCTCATTCGCTTTTTGATAGAGCTGCTCCCATATGTCCATTTTAGCTCCTCCTTGATGGGACAACTGCTATTGCATGGATCATAACACAGGCGGTATTGCCCTACCGCAGATCAAGATACATCAGTATGCAATCGGCATATTGATTTCCGATCTTAAAAAAAGCGGGCGAAGTGCCGATGGAACAAAATCCATATTTTTCATACAGATGGATGGCTCGCGCATTGTCACTGCGTACCTCCAGGTTCAGAAGCTCGATGCCGTGGGACTTGGCATAGGCAATTACTTGCTCCAGCAGTTGACTGGCGATACCGCGGCTCCAGTATGCTTTTATCACAGAAATACCTAGTTCTGCCCGATGGTACATCCGGCGGGGAAGGGGCTGCAGGCTTGCGGTTCCTACCAGATGGGGGCCGTCCCAGGCACAGAGAAACACTCCGTGGTCGCTTGCCTGTTGTTCCTGGAGAAAGACGCGCTCCTGCTCTACGGTAAAGGGCAACCCTTCGCTGCCAAAGGTCAGATTGTCTGTTTCACCACCGGCCTGCTTCAGACAGGCCAAAACAGCTTCCGCGTCTTCAGGCAGCGCTTCACGAATTATAAATTGATCCATACAAACACTCCATAACTGTATTGCGATTAGGCCATAACAATCTACAATTTTATGGCGGTTCCTTAATGGTCTTGTCCAGGCGCCATTGGGGAGCGGCGCCGTCTTCGCCCCAATATTCATCCATAGCGGCAATTCGGCCATCTTTCAGCTGCATAAAGCAAACAACATGATGAGATTCCGCAGGCTCCATAGAATAAATACGGGTTACAGAAATCAAGAGATTGTCCAGCTGTTCGATGCGTTCCAATTCTGCATACCACGTTCCGGGATACTCGCAGTTAGCACGGAGAAATTCTTCCACCGTGAATTGCTCATTGGTGTTATGCCATCGGATGATGGCATCTATATGGAAAAAAGTGCGCATACGGGCAGCATCCTGGGTGGCAGTTGCTGCCCAATACTGTTGGATATCCATAATTTATACCTTTATACCTATACCTGGCTATATGGATTGGGCTGTTTGCCAGGTTTCTTTTTACAGTGTCATAGTGTCGTAGAAATCGGGACAGACTTCCCGAATTTTGGCTTGTAGACCCTTCAAATCCCGGAACGTGTCGGGCCGCTTGGTCACATCCCGCAGCAGGGCGGAGGGATGGTACAGAGCCATCATCCAGATACCGCCCTTTTGGAACCATTTTCCATGGTCCCGCGTAATGCGAAGCTGCTCATCAATGAGACGTGTGGCGGCAATTCGCCCCAGGCAGACCAGAATACGCGGTTTCAGCAGCAGCGTTTGCTTCCGTAAATAACCGATACAGGCCTGCTGCTCCGTCTCCAATGGATCGCGGTTTCGAGGCGGACGGCATTTGACAATATTGGTAATGTAACAGTTGCGGCGGCTGAGATCAATAATGGAGAGCATATCATCCAGGAGCTTTCCCGCCGGACCTACAAAAGGCTCGCCCTGTAAATCCTCCTGCTGGCCGGGGCCTTCTCCCACAAACAAAATCGGCGTCTCCTCCGGCCCTACGCCGAAGACCACATGGTTCCGGGTTTCACTGAGGTTACACTGGCGGCAATTCAGACACGTCTGCCGCAGCTGGTCCATGGTCATTCTCACTCACTCCCAACGGTTGTCTCGATTTCCCGGGAACTCAATGATTTCCTGCTGGCGGCGGCGTCTGGCCATCTGCTGGCGGCGACGTTTACGGTGTCTGGCCCGCTGGATATTATTGATGATCAGGTACAGGATAAAGAGCAGGACTACACCGCCGATGACCGACAAGAGCGGATGTTCTGTCAAAAAATTACTGGTTTTACTGACTTGCGCGGCCAGTTCCGAACGGGGCGTATCGGTGATGGCAACCAGATTGGCCGTACCCAGTTCCCGTCCCTGATAGCTGACGGTCATGGTGCCCAGCTTCTGTCCCTTGGTGATGGGGGCCTCTACACCGTTGGGACTATCCAGATACAGCCTCTTCTCCAGCTGTGTCACATCATAGTCCTTTGGCATCACAGCGGTGATGGTTTGATCGGCAGCCAGAACTGCGGCATCGACTCCGGCGGAGTGAAACACGGGAATCTCCGTGACCGGTGTAGCCTCTTGTATCGTGTCAAAGGAGAAGTTTTCAAAGCCGTATTCAAAAAGTGCTTTTGTCTCGGTGAAATTTTCATTGATGATGGAGCCATCCTCTGCGGTCACGTCTTCGGCGCCGCAGACCACCGACAGAAGATGCAGGTCCGAGTCAGGACGCTGGGCGGTGGAGATCAGACAGCGGCCGGCAGGGGTGGTGAAGCCGGTTTTGATACCCGAGGCATACTCATAGTAATATTGAGTGCCGGGCGTCTCCAAAAGATTGGTGGTGAACAATTCCCGCTCCTCAGAGAGGTTGGTTGCCGGTACCGTGTGGGTCACTGTGGAGGTGATGGTCAGAAATGTCTGACTTTTCATGGCCTCCCGCACAATGATGCTCAGGTCTCGGGCGGTGGTGTAGTGGTTTTCATCGTGGAGACCGTGAGGATTGGCAAAATGGGTGCCCGTGCAGCCCAGAGCCTTGGCCTCTTCGTTCATCATGTCCACAAAGGCATCTACGGAGCCGGCGATATATTCGGCGGCCACATTGCAAGCCTCATTGGCCGAGGAAAGCATAATGCAGTACAATAATTCCTCTACCGTCAGCTGCTCACCGACTTTCAGACCGGCGGTGCTGCCGGCGGCGTCCAAATTTTGCAAAGCCGTTTCCGATACGGTGACCGTATCGGTGAGAGTGCCGTGCTCCAGCGTCAGCAAACAGGTCATGACTTTGGTCAAACTGGCGGGATACACTTGCTGGTCTGCGTTCTGTTCCACCAGTGCCTGACCGCTGCTCAATTCCAGCAGCAGGGCGGCTTTGGCTTTGACGGTATGGGAAGGTACACCGGTATTGACGACGGTGGTACCTGCTGTAGTATCTGCGGTAGCAACAGAGGCGGTGGCTTCCGTCTCTGTTGTGGTGCCGTCATTGGTGGCGGAAACAGGATACATGCAGGAGCACGCGATCAGAACACTCAGAAACAGGGAAAGAATTTTTTTCTTTTTCATGATTCACTCCATAAAAAACAGGTGGGGACATTGCGTACAAGCCGAAAACTGTGCTATAATCCAATAGAAATGATTATACCAAATTTTTTGATGATGTCAATGTGGGGGGATTGCCGTGCGTCCGTGGAAACCGGAATACTGGATTCTGGCGCTGTTGCTGGCAGGCGGATTGTTCACCAGCGGATATTTTGTAGGACGGACCACAGCTACGCCCGATGGTACGGCGGCGGTCATTGTCCAGACCCAACCCCAGCCGGAAGCGGAACAGTTGGAGGAGACCACGGAGCTGCCGGAGCAGGAGACCCCTGTGGAAGAAGCGGAACCGTCTACCAGAGGGCCGGTGAATCTCAACACAGCTACGCTGGAGGAACTTATGGAATTGCCGGGCATTGGAGAGACATTGGCCCAGCGGATTCTCGATTACCGGGAGAGCAACGGCCCCTTCGCTCTGCCGGAGGACTTGATGGAGGTCAGCGGCATCGGAGAAAAGAAGCTGGAGGCGCTGGACGGCCTCATCTGTGTGAAATAGGAGCAAGGATGCAATGAAAATATTGGTAGTGGACGACGAGCAGTTGCTGGTCAAGGGAATCAAGTTTAATTTGGAAAACGACGGTTATGAAGTAGTTACCGCCTATGACGGCGAAGAGGCCGTGAAAATTGCCCGGGAGCAGTCTGTGGATTTAATTATACTTGATTTGATGATGCCCAGACTGGACGGACTGGGAGCTTGTCAGAAAATCCGGGAGTTTTCCAACGTGCCTATCATCATGCTGACGGCCAAGGCCGACGATATGGATAAGCTGATGGGCTTTGAACAGGGCGCCGATGACTATTTGACGAAACCGTTCAACATTCTGGAGTTGAAGGCACGGGTCCGCGCGCTGCTGCGGCGGGCCGGTCCCCAGCAGGTGGAGCAGCGTCCCAATCGGCTGACTCATGGGCATATTACAGTGGACGTCGACGGCCGCAATGCGTATAAGGGTGATGTGCTGGTGGACTTGACCGCCAAGGAGTTCGACCTGATTGAGCTGCTCATGCGAAATCCCAATCGGGTTTACTCCCGGGAATCCCTTCTGGATACCATCTGGGGATATGAGTACCGCAGCGATATCCGCACAGTGGACGTCCATATCCGACGCCTGAGAGAAAAATTGGAAAACAATCCGGCTTCGCCGGAATATATCCTGACCAAATGGGGAGTGGGCTACTATTTCAAAGCTTAAACGACGGCTGCTGCTTCTGCGCAGCAGCTCGCAGATCCGCTATGCCCTGACATACGTGCTGATTACAGCTGTGGTGCTGGTGTTTCTCAACGTCTATTCTGCCAGCACCACCCGGGACATGATGTTCCGCAGCAAAGAGGTATCTCTCCAGGGTAAGGTGCAGCTGGTGGTATCGTCGCTGGCCGGTTTGGAGCGGCTCAGTGGTGACAATGTGGCTCAGGTTATTGCGCTACTGGGTGATCTGGACGCCAACCGGGTTACGGTGACCGACGCCACCGGCAAAGCGGTGTACGACTCGCTGACCAAGGACAATGCCACGGGCCGCATGATTCTCTTTTCCGAGGTGGTGACGGCGTTACAGGGTAACGTGGTGTTTTATTGCATCTATGACGGCGCAGCGTTGGAAAGCCGGGCCTGTATGCCCATCTACAATGGCAGCGATCAGCTGATCGGCTCAGTTTATCTCATGGAGTACGATACGGATTTGGGCGCTGTCATCGCGGCGCTGGAACTGAACCTCGTGCGGATTTCCCTGGTGCTGGGGTCGGCAATCGTGCTGTTTTCCATTCTGTTTGCCCTGATTTTCTCCCGGCGAATGCGGCTGATTTTGGATTCCATCCAGCTGCTGCGGGAAGGGGAATACACCCACCGGATTGCCCTGTGGGGCCACGATGAAGTGGGCGTATTGGCCGAAGAGTTCAATAAGCTGACGGAACGTCTGCGGACCTCTGAGGCTACCCGCCAGCAATTTGTCTCCGACGCTTCCCACGAGTTGAAAACGCCGTTGGCATCGATCAAACTCCTGTCGGATTCGATTCTGCAAAACGAGATGGACATGGATACGGTGCGGGAATTTGTAGGTGATATCGGCAATGAGGCCGACCGCCTGACCCGGATTGCGCAGAAACTCCTGGAACTGAATCGACTGGAGGATGCGCCAAAAGAGGACTTTATGGTTATGGAACCGGGGCCGGTGGTGGAGAAAGCGGTACGGCTTCTGACCCCCCTGGCGCAGCTGCGGCAAATTCGGCTGGAAACGAAACTGGACCCGGGGTGCACAGTGGTTACTCGGGGAGACGATATCTATCAGATGGCATTCAATCTGGTGGAAAACGCCATTAAATACAACGTGGACGGCGGATATTTGGGCGTGTTTCTACAGCGGGAAGGAGAGGATGTGGTACTGGTTGTGGAGGATGGCGGCATCGGCATCCCAGAGGAATCGCTGCCCTATGTGTTTGACCGGTTCTATCGGGTGGATAAGGCCCGCTCCCGTCAGGCTGGCGGCAGTGGACTGGGACTGTCTATCGTCCATGATCTGGTGGAACGAAACTATGGTACCGTGACGGTAGAGCGGAGGGAAGAAGGCGGTACGCGATTCACGCTGACATTTCCGTTTTTTGGTATGGAGGAAGAGACATGAAACGGGTAATCCTGTGGATGTTGCTGGTGTGTGGCGGTTTGCTGACGGCTTGCTCCAATGACCCAATCGATCCGGGAACTTGGGACCTCTCCTGCTATTACCTCCAGTCGGAGCGCTCCTTTGGACAGAATGAGGGCGTTCTGGGCAGTGAAATCCGGTCACTGTCCCAACCGTTGGGAGACTGGAAAGAGATTCTCAACGGATATCTGGCCGGGCCGGACCGGGCAGACCTGGTTTCTCCGTTCCCAGAGGGACTGCAATGCGTAGAAATTTCTCTGGATGATGGTGTCCTGACGATGGTACTCAACGAGCCGTGGGATCAGCTGGGGGGCATGTCGGAGACATTGGCTGCCGCCTGTCTGACCCGGACGGCCATGCAGCTGCCGGAGCTCAAGGGGGTCTGTCTGGAGACGGCATCAGACGCCGCCATCGGAGAAAGTGCGGCGGTGCTGACTGGACAGGAGTTTCTCTATCTCGACAGCAGTACAGTCAATACAGCCACAACGGTGCGGCTCTACTTTGCGGATGCCAACGGCCGCTATCTGGTCTCGGCGGAACGGGAGGAAATCTTCGCGTCAGCGGGGGAGATTCCGACCTATGTGGTACAGCAGCTGTTGGCCGGCCCTGCGGAGGCGGGGCAGGTGGCCACGATGCCGGAGGGTACGGTTCTGCGCAAGCTCTCTGTGGAGGATGGCTGCTGCACCGTGGATTTGTCGGCTGAATTTTTATACAATAAGCCCACGGCGGGTTTGATGGAACGGATGACCGTATTATCTCTGGTCAATTCGCTGACGGAGCTGGATACCATCCGCACGGTGCGGATACTGGTGGAAGGGGAGCCTGTGGGATTGTACTACACCATGGATCTGGATCGAGAGCTGGTCCGGGACGAAACGGCTATGGACGTGGTACGTCAGGGCTTGAATGAGACGGACGCGACCCTCTATGTCTGGGGCGGCAGCGATATTTTGCTGTCGCCGGTACCGGTATCGGTGCGGCAGCTGGCCCAGATTCCCATAGAACAGACGCTTTTGGAGAAATTGACTGCATTTTCCGATCGAAACGGTCTGAAAAACTCGCTGCCGTCTGGGACAACCCTCCAATGGGTCGATGTGCGCGACGGATTTTGTCAGGCGGATTTTTCCAGTGCACTGTTAAATTGCGCAGGGGATGGCACGGCGGAACGAATGGCCATTCGTTCCATTGTGGAAACGCTGCTGTCTCTGGACCCGGTACGGCAGGTGAAGATCACGGTCAACGGAGAAAGCGCCGGTTTTTCCGTCTATAGCTTAAACCGGCTTTACACGGCGGACAATCTGCCATAAGGGGCGGATATGGAATGGACTGGAAAAACAGCGCAGTTCTTTTAGTGAAATCAATCAAAAAAGATTGACAATTTTTCATATATTCGCTATCATACAAATAGCTGGTATGCGAGACACACGCCAAACTTTGAGGGAGTGACACCAAAATGTACATGCAGCAGTCTATCGTAAAATGTGAATCCGGTCTGCACAACAAGCAGGCGACCTATTTCATCCAGAAGGCTAACGAGTTCAAGTCCAGCATCTGGGTTGAGGTGGAGGAACGCCGTATCAACGCCAAGAGCCTGTTGGGTGTTCTTTCCATGGGGATTACCAAGGGCACCCGCGTGAATCTGATTGCCGAGGGCCCCGATGAGCAGGAGGCTGTTACTGCCCTCTCTGAGATGCTCGTGAAGGAAATTTTCTGATTCACATCGTCGGATGGCTGTCTCGATGACCGCGTGATCGCTCCGCGGCGCGAGACAGCCATTTTCATTTTACGGTTTGGAGGGACTATGACCAAGGAAGAATTGCGGGACAAAGCACTGTCGCTGCCCTATGAACCGGGCGTCTATCTCATGTCCGACCGGCAGGGTCAGATCATCTATGTGGGCAAGGCCAAGCGGCTGAAAAATCGTGTCTCCCAGTATTTTCAGGATTCCGCGTCCCACACGCCCAAAACGCGGCTGATGGTGTCGCATATTCACTCCTTTGAGACCATTGTGGCCCGGTCGGAGTTTGAGGCTCTGGTGCTGGAGTGTTCCCTCATCAAACGGCACATGCCCAAGTACAACATCCTTTTGAAGGATGACAAGGGGTATCCATATATTCGCATTGACTTGCGGGAGCCGTACCCAACCATGAAAATTGTCAGCCGGGTGGAGAACGACGGAGCCGAATATTTTGGCCCCTTCGGCGGTCGTGGCGTGACCCAAAGCGTGCTGGACACCATCCGTCTTACCTGGAAGCTACCGGGCTGTCACAAGCAGTTCCCGCGGGATATTGGTAAGGACCGGCCGTGTCTCAACTTTCATATGAACGTCTGCGATGGATGGTGCCAGCCCCGGCAGACCGGGGAGCAATACCGGGCCGCCATGGATCAGGTGGTCAAGACGCTGCGGGGACAATATCAGGATGTGGCGGCAGATATCCGGGAGAAAATGCTGGCCGCTTCCGACAGCCTGCAATTTGAGCAGGCGGCAGCCCTGCGAGATCGGCTGCGCTCTCTGGAAGCGTTGAGCCAGAAACAGCTGGTGACGGCAGGCACCATGGCCCATACCGACGTGGTGGGCTTCTATCAGAGTGAGGCCAAGGCTTGCTTTGCCGTGCTGCACTATGTAGGCGGCAGCCTGTTGGATAAAGACTATCAGATCTTGCCGCCGGCTGACAGTCCTGAAGAGGCGGTATCCAGCCTGGTCAAACAGTATTATCTTTCCCGACAGGGCATCGTCAAAGAAATTTTACTGCCCTTTGCCATGGAAGACGCGGAGTTATTTGAACAGCTGTTGCGGGAAGAGTTTGGCCGTCGAGTCCATCTGCGGGTGCCGCAGCGGGGAGACAACGTCCGGCTGGTGGAATTGGCCAACAAAAACGCCAGGGAGGAAGCTGAACGGGTGACATCCCGGGAGGAACGGGTCCAGGGCGCGCTGGGTATGCTTTGCTCCATGCTGAACATGGACAAGTTGGAGCGCATTGAAGCCTACGATATCTCCAACCTGGCTGGATCGGACATTGTGGCTTCCATGACGGTATTTCAGGACGGCAAACCGCTGAAAAGGGATTATAAGCATTTCAAGTTGCAGGAACTGGATGACCAGAATGATTATGAATCCATGCGGCAGATTATCGAGCGCCGGTTTCGCCGTCTGCTCCAAGGCGATGAGGGATTTTCCGAAAAGCCGGACGCTTTGTTTATTGACGGCGGTGCAGTCCATGCCGGTGTGGTGGAACGGCAGCTGGCCGACATGGGCTTGAGGATTCCAGTCTTCGGCATGGTCAAGGACAATCGCCATCGGACCCGCGCATTAACCCGGTCCGACGGCAGCGAAATCGGCATTGCCGGGCAGCCGCCGGTGTTTGCGCTGGTGGGCCGCATCCAGGAGGAGACCCACCGATTTGCCATCACCTACAACCAGACGCTCCGCAGCCGCCGCATGCGGGGTTCGGAGTTGGACGCTATCGAGGGCATCGGACCCAAACGGCGGGAGCAGCTGCTGCGACGATTCAAATCCATGAAGCGTATCCGGGAAGCCACTCGGGAACAGCTGCTAGAGGTGCTGCCCCAGGGGGCGGCAGAGGCGGTCTATGCCCATTACCATCCCCATACAGAGGAGGAAACACCATGAGAGTCATTACGGGAACCGCTCGAGGCGTCCGGCTCAAGACCCCCGACGGGCTACAGACCCGTCCCACGGCCGACCGGGTCAAAGAGGCGGTATTCAGTATCATTCAGTTTGAAATTGAGGGCCGCCGGGTTCTGGACCTGTTTGCCGGCACAGGCCAGCTGGGGATTGAAGCATTGAGCCGTGGAGCGGAACATGCCGTCTTTGTGGATGCCCGACGAGAGGCCGTGGCGCTGATACGGGAGAATTTAAAGCGCACCCGTCTCAGCGACCGGGCGGAGACGGTCCAGGGGGATTATCTGGACTACTTGAGCCGGTGCCGTCAGACGTTTGACATGATTTTTCTGGACCCGCCTTATGCCGAGGTGTTTCTGGAGACAGCACTACAGAAAATATCGGAAATTGACATTTTATCAGACGGTGGTATAATAATCTGCGAGAGACCGGTGGAAAAACCCCACCCCGGTCAGTTTCCGGGCCTTTCGTCCGGTAAGGATTACCGCTACGGAAAGACACTGGTCACGCTGTACCGCAAGGACAGCCATAGGGAGGAACCATGACAACAGCCATTTACCCCGGCAGCTTCGACCCCATTACCAAAGGGCATCTGAATATCATCCAGCGGGCCGCCAAGATTTTTGACCGCCTCATCGTCTGTGTAATGGTCAACGTGGATAAGCGGCCCATGTTCACCTTGGAGGAGCGGGTGGATATGATCCGCCGTGTGACGCAGGGCCTGGACAATGTGACCGTAGACAGCTCCTCGGCGCTGCTGGCGGAGTATGCCCAGCAGAACAACGTCAACGTGGTAGTCAAGGGCTTGCGGGCTGCGACAGATTTTGAGAAAGAGTTTCAGATGGCGCTCATCAACCACAAGATGAATCCCAATCTGGACAGCATGTTCTTAACGTCGGAACACCAGTTTATGTACTTGAGCTCCAGTGTGGTCAAGGAGCTGGGCAGTCACGGCGCCGATCTCAGCGACTTTTTGCCGGAGGAGATCATTCCTGACTGCGTAAAACGAATGAATCAAACTGTTTGAGGAGAAATGTAGCATGGCGAACAGCATTGACGAAATCATTGACAGCATATACAACATTATCCGGGATGCATGGTCGCTGCCCTTGGGCACCGACAAGTGTGTGATTGAGCGGGACAAGGTTCTGAATCTGTTGGACGAAGTCAGCCGTCAGCTGCCCGGCGAGATGAAGCAGGCCAAGACCATTGTGGAATCCCGTAACGAGGTCATCACCAACGCCAAAAAGGAGGCGGAAAATATCCTCAAGCAGGCCGAACAGCGGGCCATGCAGATGATCTCCAAGGAAAATGTTTACCTGGAGGCGCAGAACGAGGCCAATGAAATGATTAAGGAAGCTCAGGTGAAGCTTAAGGAGCTGCGCCAGGTAACCAATGAGTTTGTAGATGACGCTTTGAAGCGCACCGAAGAATCCATCAGCGAGGCACTGGCCCGTGTACAGGATTCCCGTGCCAAGTTCAACGCCTTGACCAACCCACAGGAGAAGAAGCCTTCTCCTATTATCGAGGATATCTGAGTGATTGTGCGGACGGCCGCCTTTGGGTGGCTGTCCGCTTTTTCCGTACAATAGATTGACAAATTCCCAAAGATGGTGTATCATCGAATTAATATTGGAAACGCGATGACGAGGAAGAGTACAAAGTGCGGCCCCTTTCAGAGAGCAGACGGATGGTGCAAGTCTGCGGTGCGGCTTTGGAACGTCCCCTTTGAGCGGAGGGCTGAACCGATGCAGTAGGCCCCTTCGGGTCCTCCCGTTACAGAGGCGCAAGTGGCCCGCTTTATTAGAGTGGGAAACCGGGTGGTACCGCGGAATGTTGATTTCGTCCCGACAGCACAGCTGTCGGGAATTTTTATTTCTCCCTGCCCTTGCGAAAGAATTGACAGGAGTTGAAGAAACACTATGGCAAAAGAACTGTCCAAGGTCTACGAGCCGCAGGAAGTGGAGAGCCGCATCTATGAAATGTGGCAGAAGGGCGGCTACTTCCACGCCGAGCGTGACCCCAAAAAGAAACCCTTTACCATCGTCATGCCGCCTCCCAATGTGACCGGCCAGCTGCACATGGGCCATGCCATGGACGCGGCGCTGCAGGATGTGCTGATCCGTTTTAAGCGTATGGAAGGTTATTCTGCCCTGTGGCTGCCCGGCGTGGATCATGCCGGTATTGCTACCCAGATCAAGGTGGAAGAGGAACTTCGTAAGGAGGGCCTGACCCGCTATGACCTAGGCCGTGAGAAGTTCCTGGAGAAGGTCTGG
This sequence comes from Candidatus Avoscillospira sp. LCP25S3_F1, assembly GCF_052117125.1. Classification (NCBI taxonomy): domain Bacteria; kingdom Bacillati; phylum Bacillota; class Clostridia; order Eubacteriales; family Oscillospiraceae; genus Candidatus Avoscillospira; species Candidatus Avoscillospira sp. LCP25S3_F1. The sequence goes on from NZ_JBQKJT010000007.1 coordinate 105,880, forward strand.
GACTGGAAGCATAAGTACGGCAACCGCATTGTGGAGCAGCAGAAAAAGCTGGGCGCCTCCTGCGATTGGGACCGGGCCCGGTTTACCATGGACGAGGGCTGTTCCAATGCTGTCCGCGAGGTATTCGTCAGCCTCTATGAAAAGGGCCTCATCTATAAGGGAAGCCGCATCATCAACTGGTGTCCCCACTGTGTCACGGCTCTGTCCGACGCCGAGGTGGAGTACCAGGACAAGCCCGGCCATATGTGGCATCTGCGTTACCCCCTGGCCGACGGTTCCGGCGACGTTATCGTGGCCACCACCCGTCCTGAGACTATGCTGGGCGACACCGGTGTGGCTGTGAACCCCAACGACGAGCGGTATCAGAATATCGTAGGCAAGACCTGCATCCTGCCTCTGGTCAACAAGGAAATTCCCATTGTAGCCGATGAGTATGTGGATATGGAGTTTGGTACCGGCTGCGTGAAGATGACCCCCGCCCACGATCCGAACGACTTTGAGGTTGGCCTGCGCCATAACCTGGAAGTGATTCGCGTTTTGGACGACAACGGCAAGGTCAACGAGTTCGGCGGCAAGTACCAGGGTATGGACCGTTACGAGGCCAGAAAGGCCATTGTGGCCGACCTGGAGGAGCAGGGCTACTTGGTAAAGATCGAGGACCACGCCCATAACGTGGGTACCTGTTATCGCTGCCACAACGATGTGGAGCCCATTATCTCCGCCCAGTGGTTTGTCAAGATGCAGCCTCTGGCAGAGGCTGCGCTGGAGTGTGTCAACAGCGGCGCAACCAAATTTGTTCCCGAGCGTTTTACCAAGACCTATACCAACTGGATGGAAAACTGCCGCGACTGGTGTATTTCCCGTCAGCTGTGGTGGGGCCACCAGATTCCGGCCTGGTACTGTGCCGATTGCGGCCATATGACCGTGTCCCGCGAGGATGCCACTTGCTGTGAGAAGTGTGGCAGTAAGAATATCGCCCGTGACGAGGATGTGCTGGATACCTGGTTCTCTTCTGCCCTGTGGCCCTTTGAGACCTTGGGCTGGCCCGATAAGAATGCGGAGGATTTCAAATACTTCTATCCCACTGATGTACTGGTTACCGGCTACGATATTATTTTCTTCTGGGTGGCCCGTATGATCTTCTCCGGCTGTGAGCACACCGGCAAGCCGCCGTTCCACACGGTGCTGATTCACGGCCTGGTCCGCGATGATAAGGGCCGCAAGATGTCCAAGTCCCTGGGCAACGGCATTGATCCTCTGGAAATGATCGATCGCTTTGGCTCTGACGCCCTGCGCATGAACATGGTCACCGCCAACTCTCCCGGCAACGACATGCGTTTCTATGTGGAGCGCTGCGAGGCCATGCGCAATTTCGCCAACAAGATCTGGAATGCCAGCCGCTATGTGTTGATGAATCTGAAAATTGAGAAGAACGAGCTGCCGGCCATGGAGGAACTGGAGTTGGCCGACAAGTGGATTCTTTCCAAGCTCAACACCCTCATCGCAGAGGTTACTGAGAACCTGGACAAGTATGAGCTGGGTATTGCCGTTCAGAAGGTCTACGACTTTATCTGGGACAGCTATTGTGACTGGTATATCGAGCTGACCAAGGCCCGGCTTTACAGCGAGGACGAGGCCAGCAAGACCGTGGCCCAGAAAGTGCTGCTGTATGTGCTGGATCAGTTCCTGAAGCTGCTGCATCCCTTTATGCCCTTCCTCACGGAGGAAATCTGGCAAGCCATTCCCCACGAGGGTGACAGCATCATGGTCCAGTCCTGGCCCAAGTTCCGGGAGGATTTGTGCTTCAAGACGGAAGAGACGGCCATGGAGGCGATTATGAACGCCATCCGTGCCGTCCGCAACCGCCGTGCGGAAATGAACGTGCCGCCCTCCAAAAAGTCTACCCTTTATGTGGTCACGGGCAAGCGGGATGTTTTTGAACAGGGCGCCGGTTTCATCACCCGTCTGGCTTACGCTGATCAGGTGGTGGTTGCGGATACCGCTCCCGCGGGTCATGAGGACATGGTCTCCTGTGTTACTGCCGATGCGGAGATGTTCATTCCCATGAACCAGCTGGTGGACATCGAGAAGGAGCTGGAGCGTATCGCCAAGGAACTGGAGAAAGCAAGAAAGAATCTGGCATCCATCGAAGGTAAGCTCAGCAATGAGAACTTTGTTTCCCGTGCTCCGGAAAATGTGGTCAATGCGGAGAAAGAAAAGGCTGAGAAGGCCCGGGCTTTGATCGCTCAGCTGGAAGAGGCCGAGAAGCGGCTGAAAAAGTAAAAATCCCGGAAAACTTCGTCCTCTGTGGCGGACTTCGACAGGATTTATTTTCCAAAAACTGTATAATAAGCGCACACGGAATTGTCTCCGTGTGCGCTTTTATTATTTGCGGAGAGGATGAGAGCCCATGACCAGTTATCTGCAGGACAAGCAGTTGACCATTGCCCTCAGCGGCGAGATTGATCATCACAGTGCCCGGGAGACCATGGAAACCATTGGCGGTAAGATAGATACCTACCTGCCAGCGTTGTGCATTCTGGATTTTCGGGATGTGACATTTATGGATTCCAGCGGCATCGCCATCGTCATCAACGCTGTTCGCCGGATGCGGGAGATTGGCGGCAAAATACGCCTGCAAAACATTCCGGCCCAACCCTATAAGGTGTTGGAGGCGGCGGGTATGGCAAAACTCATTGAGATACCGGAGAGGAGCGGCACATAAGATGAAATATGAAAACCAGATTCAGGTGACCTTTCCCAGCAAATCGGTGAACGAGGGGCTGGCCCGGTCCATTGTGGCGGCCTTTGCGGCCCAGCTGGACCCGACGTTGGACGAGCTGGGCGATATCAAAACAGCGGTATCCGAGGCGGTAACCAACTGCATTGTCCATGCATATCCCGATGAAATTGGCATCATTACATTAAAAGCGAGAATCACCGGCGACGGTGTGCTGGACCTGACCATTCGGGACAAGGGACGAGGCATTGCCGACATTGACCAGGCAAAGACGCCGTTGTTCACCACCGGCGGCGCGGAACGATCCGGCATGGGGTTTACCATCATGGAGAGCTTTATGAATGAACTGCGGGTGACTTCTCAGCCGGGAAAGGGTACTACGGTACATATGAAGCGGAAGATTGTAAAACGAGGAGAACGCCCGTGAGTGCGGCTCTGGAAGAATTGATTGTCCGTTCCCAACAGGGAGACCGGCAAGCTGGGGAACAGCTGGTGGTTGATAACACCGGGCTTATTTGGTCCGTGGCACGGCGGTATTTTGGCCGGGGTGTGGACCCGGACGACCTTTACCAGCTGGGATGCGTAGGATTTCTCAAGGCGGTGGCCGGATTTGATACCCAGTACGGGACCCAATTTTCCACCTATGCCGTGCCGAAGATTGCCGGAGAGATCCGGCGGTTTCTCCGAGACGATGGGGCGGTGAAAGTCAGCCGCGGTCTCAAAGAACGTGCTGCTGCCGTCAAGATGGCCCGCCAGCGGCTGACAGGGGAATTGGGACGGGAGCCGACCTTGTCGGAGATTGCGGAACAGGTGGGGTTTACTGTAGAGGAAATCGCCATGGCCGAGACAGCTACCTCGGCCGCAGAATCTATCCAACGGGAAACCGGGGAGGATGGTTTTACATTAGAGGCGGTTCTCACTGATGGAAGCCAAGAGGACCAACTGATTGAGCGCATTGCGCTGCGGGAAGCCATTGCCAAGCTGCCGGAGCGGGAACGTATGGTGGTGGTCCTGCGGTTTTTCCGCGGGTTGACTCAGGAAAAGACAGCGGCCATTGTGGGTGTCTCCCAGGTCCAGGTGTCGCGTATTGAAAAGAAAGCACTGACCCATCTGCGGGAAACCATTTTGGAATAGTGCTCGACAAAAGGGGAAAAATATAATAAAATAGTTCCATCTATAGAAATTACAAGGTGAAACTATGAGCACATTGGAACAACGTTTTCTTGCTGCCCGCCGGGCGGTGATCGCATCGCAATTTGCGGGACTGAACCCGGAGCAGCGTCAAGCGGTCCTGACCACGGAAGGGCCGCTTCTTTTGCTGGCCGGCGCAGGTTCCGGTAAAACCACCGTGTTGATTCATCGGATTGCAAACCTGCTGCGCTACGGTTGTGCCTCTGACTCCGATGAGATACCGTTTCCTCCAACAGAGGAGGATGTGGCGTTGCTGGAGTCTTTTGTGGATTATCCTCGTGAAGAGGATCGTCGTCGGGTGGACGCCTTATGCGCTTGCCGTCCGGCGGCGCCTTGGAATGTTATCGCCATCACCTTTACCAATAAGGCAGCCAACCAGTTGAAGGACCGGCTGGAGTCGATTCTGGGTCCCGATGCCAACGATGTGTGGGCCATGACCTTCCATTCCGCCTGCTGCCGGATTTTGCGCCGGGATATCGAACGACTGGGATATGACCGCAGCTTTACTATTTACGATACTGCCGATTCGGAACGGGTCATGAAGGACGTGGTCCGTGACATGGGCCTGGATGATAAACTGCTGCCGGCCCGGCTGTGCTTGAACTTGATTTCCAAAGCAAAGGACAAACTCCAGTCGCCGGAGGACTTTGCGCGGCAAGCTGAGGCTGCTGGAGATTACCGCATGGAGCGCATCGCCAAGGCTTATGCCGAGTATCAAAAACGGCTGCGAGCAGCTAATGCGGTGGATTTCGACGACATCATCCTGCTGACAGTACAGCTGCTACAGGAGCATGAGGACGTGCGGAACCATTATCAGCAGAAGTTCCGCTATGTCCTCATCGATGAATATCAGGATACCAACCATTTGCAGTTTCTGCTGGCCCAGCTGCTGTCCGGCGGCTATGAGAATATCTGCGTGGTTGGTGACGATGACCAGAGCATCTATCGATTTCGCGGCGCCACCATTGAGAATATCCTGGGCTTTGAGAAACAGTATAAGGGTGCGCGACTCATTCGATTGGAACAGAATTATCGCTCTACCAAGTGCATTTTGGCGGCTGCCAATGCTGTTATTGCCAATAACCAGGGGCGTAAGGGCAAAAATCTCTGGACGGAAAACGATGATGGGGAGAAAATCCGACTGTATGAAGCATACAACGAATCTGACGAGGCTAATTTTGTCACTAACGGCATCTTGACCCGTTCCCGAGGGCAGAACCTCAAGGACTACGCGGTGCTCTATCGGACTAACGCCCAATCCAACGCGCTGGAATATGCGTTCAAACGCAATGGTATTCCATACCGGGTCGTGGGTGGTATGCGGTTCTTCGATCGGGCAGAGGTTAAAGATATGCTGGCCTACATGTCGGTCATCAACAACCGCAGCGATACGCTGCGTCTGCGGCGAATCATCAACAATCCGCCGCGCGGTATTGGCCCTAAGACCGTGGAGACGGCAGAACGACTGGCTGAAGCAGAGGGGAGTCCGCTCTATTCAGTGATTGCCCGGGCAGGGGAGTATCCAGCTATGGAAAAAGCGGCCAATAAGCTGAAAGCCTTTACCGACATGATCGACGGATGCGAGGAATTGCTGGAGACGCTGACATTGGCAGAATTCTACGACGAACTATTGATTCGCAGCGGTTACCTTGCTATGCTCGAAGCCAAAGACGACACAGAAAGCCAGACCCGGGCCGAGAACGTCCGCGAGTTGAAATCCAGTATTCTCAGCTACATGGAGAATCAGGATGTACCGACGCTCAACGGTTTTTTGGAGGAAATCGCTCTCTATACGGACTTGGAGCAGTACGATCAGGGCGCGGATGCAGTGGTAATGATGACCATTCATTCTGCCAAAGGCTTGGAATTTCCCCATGTGTTCCTGGTGGGCATGGAGGAGGGACTGTTCCCTGGTTCCCGGGCCATCGGTGAGCCGGAGGAGATGGAAGAGGAACGGCGTCTCTGCTATGTGGCCATTACCCGCGCCAAGGAAAGTATCACTATTACCCATGCCCGGCAACGGATGCTCTATGGCCGAACTTCAGTAAACCGGCCATCCCGCTTTGTGCAGGAAATCCCGGCCCAGTACACCACCGGCAGGACTGAGGCGCAGATCAAGGCAGCGCAGCAGAAGTCAATCCCCAAGCGGGAACCCAAAAAGGATTACTCGTCGTTGACGAATCGCTCTACCCAGCCGGTGGAGGCCATGAGTTATACGAAGGGAACCCGGGTTTGCCATACGGCCTTTGGTACTGGTATGATTCTTGCGGTGACGCCGATGGGGAACGATGCCCTGCTGGAAATTGCATTTGACAACGTAGGCACCAAGCGGGTCATGGCTAGAACGGCTGGGGCTCATATGAAAAAGCTGTCATAATTGCCGTCGCTCGCCCATAGACATGGGCGAGGTGGTGGCGATGGCAATCAAATACCGAAAGATTCGACTGCGGCGGCGCTGGATGGTGGTTCTGCTGTTGCTGGCACTGCTGATCCCGGCGGCAGTGATGAGAATGCGGCTGTTCCCTATCGTGGAGGAATTGGCTGTAACACGGGTTACCAATCAGACGGCGCGACTCATCAACGACGCCATTGACGCGCAGATTCGGGACGGCGTAGTGGACTATTCCAATATGGTGCTGTTGGAGAAGGATGACGCGGGAGCCGTAACAGCGCTCAAAACCAATATCAGTGAGATGAATGCGCTAAAAACCCGGATTCTTGATACAGTCAACGAGGAAATTCTACAGTTGAATGTGGATGAGATCGGCATACCAATTGGTAACCTGCTGATTCCGGCGCTGTTTTCCGGACGTGGGCCGTACCTACCGGTCAAGGTATTAACAGTTCGTTCCTCAGAGGCGGCCTTTTCCAACCAGTTTACCCAGGCAGGTATTAATCAGACGCTCCATCAGATCATTATGACCATCACCATCGATATGACCATTGTGACGCCGGCCGGCACTGAGCAGGTGGATACCTCGTCCCAGGTGGTGGTGGCGGAGACGGTCATTGTGGGTACGGTGCCGGAGAGTTATCTGGCCATCGATGGAGTGCAGCGGACAACTTGACAAAGGATGCAAAAATGTGATGAATCCCAGAGAAGAAATCGAACAGCTGACAAAACAGCTGGAACGGCATAATTATCTGTACTATGTGATGGACAGTCCCGAGATCGCGGACTATGAATACGACCAGATGCTGCGCCGTCTGGAAATTTTGGAGACGGAGAACCCGGAACTGGCGTCGCCCCTGTCACCTACCCGCCGAGTGGGTGGAGAGGCCCTGCCCCAATTTGAAAAGGTGGAACACGTGGTGCCTTTGGAGAGTCTCCAGGATGTGTTTTCCGTAGAGGAACTGGAAGAATTTGAGCAACGTGTTCGGGAATCTTTGCCCCAGGTAGAGTATACCGTGGAGCCTAAAGTGGATGGCCTTTCCGTGGCCCTGGAGTATGTGGACGGGAAGTTTGTTCGGGGCGCTACCCGTGGAGATGGATTGGTGGGCGAGGACGTGACGGAGAATTTGAAAACCATTCGCTCCATTCCCATGACATTGGAGGATGCACCCTCACGATTGATTGTTCGGGGCGAGGTGTTCATGCCCAAGTCGGTGTTTGCATCGCTCAACGCAAAGCGGGAAGAGGAAGGGGAAAACCTCTTTGCCAACCCCCGCAACGCCGCCGCCGGTTCGCTGCGGCAGTTGGACCCTAAAATTGCGGCCCAGCGGCAACTGGATATTCTGGTGTTCAACTTACAGCTGGCCGAAGGTGTTGTGTTTACCAGTCACAGTGAAACGCTGGACTATCTGCGGGAAAAGCGGTTCAAAGTTATTCCCTATACTTGTTGCCGATCAGAGGAAGATGTGGAGGCGGCGGTCCGGGCCGTGGATGAAGGCCGGTACAGCTTGAACTACGATATCGACGGCGCAGTTGTCAAAGTCAACGACCTGTCTCAGCGGCAGACGTTGGGCAGCACCGCCAAGTTTCCGCGCTGGGCAGCGGCCTACAAGTATCCGCCGGAAATCAAGGAGACAGTGGTGGAAGAAATTCTTGTGCAGGTGGGCCGTACCGGCGTCCTGACACCAAAGGCTGTAGTCCGGCCTGTGCGGCTGGCCGGTACCACCGTTACCAATGCCACCCTCCACAACCAGGATTTCATCACTGCCAAGGATGTGCGCATCGGCGACACGGTCCGTATCCGTAAGGCCGGAGAGATTATTCCGGAGATCCTGGAGGTTGTGAAGAAAAAGCGGCCCGCTGACGCTGTACCGTATTTGCTGCCGGAGTCGTGCCCCGTCTGCGGCAGCCCGGTGGAACGAGATGAGGACGGGGCGGCCATCCGCTGTACCGGTGCTGAGTGTCCGGCGCAGCTGGTCCGCAATATCAGCCATTTTGTATCCCGGGATGCCATGGATATCGACGGGCTGGGCAGCGCCATTGTGGAGCAGCTGATTCAGCAGGGCATGGTGCACTCTCCTGCGGACCTGTACTATCTGGACCCGGAGCAGGTGGAAGCCATGGACCGCATGGGCAAGCAGTCCACGGCTAATCTGATGGCGGCCATTGAAAAAAGTAAGGACAATGATCTCAGTCGCCTGCTGTTTGCTTTCGGAATCCGGCAGGTGGGCGCCAAGGCCGGAAAGGTGCTGGCCTCCACCTTTGGCAGCCTGGACCAGCTGATGGAGGCCGATGAAGCTGCTCTGACGGAGGTACGGGATATCGGTGCGATTACCGCCGAAAGCATTGTCCGTTGGTTTGCCAACCCTCAGTCCCGCCATATGATTGAACGGCTGCGGGAAGCCGGTGTCAACTTTAAATCTAAGGCTGTAGTGGTAGATCAACGGTTTGCTGGTATGACCTTTGTGTTGACAGGTGCATTGACATTATTTACTAGAGACGCTGCTACAGAGAAGATTGAGTCTTTCGGTGGCAAGGCATCCGGCTCTGTCTCCAAAAAGACCACCTATGTGGTAGCCGGTGAGAACGCCGGATCTAAACTACGTAAGGCCAATGAACTGGGGATCCCGGTGCTGACAGAAGAAGAGTTTTTGAAGATGATCGAATAACGAAATGGGCGGGTACACATCGTGTGTACCCGCCCATTATCATGCTTTGATGAGATACCCTTTGTGATCCAGTTCAGCCTCAATCAGATCCAGCAGCCGCTCAGAGTTAGCGGCCACCGTGTGATAGTGGGTGTCCTGGGTCAACTCCTTTAAAGGCGCAGCATCGGCGTGTTTCCATTTGGCTGCAAATTCTTCTGCGTCCTGTACAGAACGAATAAAGAGGTCTACGCGCAGCTGACCGTAAATACTGTGTTCTACACTGACATCCAGCACCTGACCACCCAATTCCGTAATAGCTGTCAATTCGTCCAACAGCTGATCCGTGGTGTGGCGCACATGAAATACCCGGCGGCAGGAGGTTTGTACATCGGCGGAATCATAGATCAGATACCCTTTGTTCGTAGATAAAATATTTTTATCTTCTGCTCGCATCAGGGCGATATCCTGCACGATGATTTGACGGCTGACGCCGAGACATCGGGCCAGTTCCGACCCAGTCATGGGGTGCTTGCTGTTTAATAAAGAGGCAATTTTTGCTCTGCGCTGCCGTCCATCCATGGAACTCACTCCTTTTTGTGTAATCATATACAATATACCGCAGTCTTGTCAATGGAATTTTCAGAAAGAATTCTGTTTTTTGCAGAAGTGATTGACATTAGCGATGCAATCAGTATAATAGGGTTGTCAACTGTCTTGTCAGTTAGATTTACAGAAAGCGGGAGAGCGTGTGAAAGAATTTCTGAAACGGAAGAACATCGTCATATCTGCCAAGCGGTACGGTGTGGATGCCTTGGGCGCCATGGCTCAGGGTTTGTTTTGTAGTTTACTGATCGGCACCATCATTGATACGGTAGGTACGCAGTTCGGCATCGACTGGCTGACCCGCACGGTGGCAACTTTGGGCACCGGCGACCATGCCATTTCCTATACGGTGGGCGGACTGGCTTCGGCCATGAGCGGCCCTGCTATGGCTATTGCAATTGGGTATGCGTTGCAGGCCCCACCACTGGTGTTGTTTTCTTTGGCGACTGTGGGTTTTGCGGCCAATACGCTGGGCGGGGCAGGCGGCCCGCTGTCCGTTCTGTTTGTGGCCATACTGGCGGCGGAATTGGGTAAGCTGGTCTCCAAAGAGACAAAGGTGGACATTCTGGTGACGCCTTTGGTGACCATTGCCGTTGGTGTGGGCCTGTCGGCTTGGTGGGCGCCGGCCATTGGCACGGCGGCCAGCTCGGTGGGGCAGTTGATTATGTGGGCCACGGAATTGCAGCCTCTCCTAATGGGGATTCTGGTGTCGGTAATTGTGGGTATTGCATTGACGCTGCCCATTTCCAGTGCGGCCATCTGTGCTGCCCTGTCCCTTACGGGCTTGGCAGGTGGTGCGGCTGTGGCCGGATGCTGTGCGCAGATGGTGGGCTTTGCTGTTATGAGTTTCCGGGAAAACAGCTGGGGCGGCTTGGTGTCTCAGGGCGTGGGTACGTCCATGCTGCAAATGGGTAACATCGTACGGAACCCCCGCATATGGGTTCCGGCCATCCTGACGTCGGCCATTACCGGACCCATTGCAACCTGTGTGTTCCGTTTGGAGATGAACGGTGCGCCGGTGTCCTCTGGTATGGGTACCTGTGGTTTTGTGGGTCCCATCGGCGTTTATACCGGCTGGGTGAACGATGTGGCGGCTGGAACCAAGGCAGCTGTCACGGCTATGGATTGGATTGGCATGGCGCTGATCTGCTTTATCCTGCCAGCGGTTATTTGCTGGGCTTTGGGACTGGCATGCCGCCGCCTAGGCTGGATTCGAGAGAATGATCTGAAACTGTAACTTGCCTTTTGGCTGTATCGGAAATACAATAAACTCCGGGGGCGTCTGCTCTCGGAGTTTTTTGGGAGGTAGGCAATGGAAGCAACTCTTTTGTGTAGCACCGGTCTGCTGCTGCGCCACGGTAACTCTGCCATTTTGATCGACGGTCTCAATGGCTGCCATGGCAGCTTCAAACAGATAGATCGAGCGTTAGCCAAACAAATCATCCAGGGAACACTGCCGCCGGATGCGCACATAGACGGTTTATTTTACTCACATCTGCACCCGGACCACTATGATCAGCTGGACAACGCAGCGTTTTTGCGAAACCATCCCCGAGTGGTGACCTTTTTTCCTACACCGGAGATGCCGGACCATGGCATCCTGCAAGCTGGGGCCTTTACAGTGGAATATCAATACCATGAACATATGCCCTGCAATTATGTATGGGCCAAGCATTATACATTCTTTGTTCAGGCGGGGGAGACGAGCTTCTATCTGACAGCCGATGCGGAACTGTCGCCGGAAAAGCATCGCGCCTTCTTGCATGGTCGCATAGCAGACCACGGCTTTTTCAATGCGGTATACCTGTCTTACCCGGAGACACGGCAGTTGCTGCGGGAAACAACCCGTCATGCATGGATTTATCATATGCCGGAGCCGGAAACCGACAGCAGCGGTATCTGCAAAAAAGCGGCCAAAAACCTTGCCCGATATGGTGAAGAGGTGCCCAATGTGACAGTGTTGGAACAGTATCCAACTGTTATTCTCAGATAATCCATTACATACCACTAACAATAGAAGGGGAGGAGCACATGGCAAAGTTAGAGCAAACCCTGACGGGTAATTTTGATAACATTTTGAAAAAAATAGAAGAGGGGATTATAAACGGCAGTATATCAGCATCCATGGAAGATTCCAGTGACTTTCGGATCGGTGACGCCAGATGCAGCGTCCGGGTGTTTGAACGATACAGTTTTGCGGGCAGCAACCGCGTCAGTTTGAATGTGACACTGTTTCAGAACGGCACGGATGCTATACAGCTTTCCGCCATTACATCTGGTGGCAGCCAGGCTGTCTTTTTTAAGATTAACACTTGGGGCGAAGAAGCCTTCCTGGACAAATTGCGGGAGATTCTATAATTTGAGGAGTAAATGGGAAGGAGACGTGTTAGTGAGACAATATGCGGGGGAGCTTTTTGGTTCGCAGGTCATGATTGATCTGGATGCTACAGCGACATGGTACCATTATGCGGCACCATGGGGTTGCGATTGCGGACACTGCCGTAATTTTCTAAAGCTGGCGCAGCAAAAACAACTGCCTTCTCCGGTTATAAAGCTGCTTGGGCAGCTCCAGATTCCACCGGAGAAGGCAACCTATGTCTGTGAACTGTACTCAACCGATGGCGAACATCTGTATCAATTCTGCTACCGGCTGGCGGGCCAGATTCTGAGTGAGAATGACCCGCATGACGTACGTGTTTTTCATTGGGGTACCGGGTGCTGTGGTCATGACCCATATCCCTATGGGGCGCCTGAATTCCCAGAACCGCAGTTTGACTTGATATTTTCTGCCCAGCTCCCTTGGGTCCTGGAAGAACCGGACCAATAGGGGGGAATACAGTGCATTTGTACAAAGACTATCGAAATGGAAAATTCGATTTGACGGCCTTCGGACTGGAGTGTGGTGGGGACCATTGTGCATATTTTTGCACACCAGTCGGTGCTGAAGTCATTGCTTCTTCCGGCGTGGATGGCATCCATTATTGTATGGTGGAAGGTTTTGGAGAAATGGTGTTTGCTGTCAGCCCTATGAACGGCCCGGGTGAGTATGTCCATCCGGTAGCAAAGTCCTTTGCGGAGTTTGTACAGTTGATTTTGGCTTGCAAAGGTGAAGCCGCCATTGAACAATGCTGGCAGTGGTCAAAGGAACAGTTTGAAATATTTTTGAAAGAGCAGGAAAGTACAGTTTACAAGGGACTACACAGGGTAGGTATCTGACGGGAGGGGTGCCGCCAGTCAGATTTTCCATGTGATGTTCAAGCTGTCGCTTGTGGCGGCTATGGTGGTGATCATCAAATCCACCACACGCCGCTTGTCATCAAAAGATACATTCTCCCAGGTATCGAGGTAGCCGGAAATCTGGCTGACCTGTTCCGGGCTGATGGCCTCCACAGTCAACTCCGCTATCCTTGCCAGAAGTTCCTGCTTGCGCCCGTCCAGTTCCGCTATCTTCACATTCACATAGGAGAACAGGACATTGTTTGCCCCCGTCAGACTGTCCACCAGCTTTTCAATCTCGCTGTCTACATGGGCAAGTTCCACTTGCAGGGCGGTGATTTTCGGGTTTGCCTTTGCCGCTTTCTTTTTTCCTGTCAGCGTCTTGTAGCTTGCCAGCTTCTTTACCATCTGCTGATAAACAACCGCTTCCAGTTCCGAAGTGATGATTTTCCCACAGCCAGGACAGCTTTTATTGTCCAGCCGTTTCGTGCAGCGGAGATACTGTTTGCCGGAGGGATTGTAGATACTCATAAGAGCATACCCGCAATTCCCGCACTTGATTTTTCCTGCCAGCCATGTGTGGGTGGCTTTCCGGGCAGACTGGATTTTCATGTTGTTCATCAGCTTCTTGCGGCAGGTCAGCCAGGTGTCGGAGGGGACGATACCCTCATGGGGAGCCAGTACCAGCATTTGGTCTTTTAAGTCGTTTTTCTTGCTGGCCTTTACATCTCGCCCTTGATACAGATAGCAGCCGTTCATGCCCGTAAAATCGGCAACGTCATTGACAATGACTGTACCTTGACTTTTGAAAAATTCGTACACATCAAGGTCTGCCTGCACATAGACAGGATTGCGTAACATCTGCGCCAGCGTGGGGCGTATCAGCTCTTTGCCATGGAACAAAATCCCCTGTTCGGCAAAGTACCGGGTAATGTCCCCGTAGGAAGTTGTGGGCTGGGCGTACATCTCAAACATCAGCCGGATATTGGCCGCTTCCTCCGGGTTTACCACCAGCTTCTTTGTGTTGATACCGTCCATCTTGATAGGCTCCGTATGGAAGCCGTAAGGGGCTTTCCCGCCCATCTTAAAGCCCCGCTGACTGCGGGAGTAGTAAGCGTCCGTTACCCGCTTCTGTATCGTTTCCCGTTCAAGCTGGGCGAACACGATACAGATATTCAGCATGGCCCGTCCCATCGGCGTGGAGGTATCAAACTTTTCCGTAGAGGACACAAACTCCACATTGTACTGCTGGAACAGCTCCATCATGTTGGCAAAGTCCAGAATGGAACGGCTGATACGGTCGAGCTTGTAAACCACGACCTTTGCAATCAAGCCCCGCTTGATGTCCCGCACCAGTTCTTGAAACTTCGGACGGTCTGTGTTCTTGCCGCTGTACCCTTTGTCTGTGTATTCCTTGCAGTTACCGCCTTTCAACTCGTATTTGCAAAATTCAATCTGGCTTTCAATGGAAATGCTGTCCTTTTTGTCTACCGATTGTCTTGCATAGATTGCGTCTATCCGATTGTTCATATTGTCGCTCCTTTTCTTAAAAAAGAAACGGAGCTGCTGACAGTTCTATTATACCGCCAGCAGCCCCGCAAATCAATGATGGGTTTGGAAAACCTTATGTCCCGGCTTCCTCACTCTCCCGCTTGTCGGCGTACTTGCGGAACACCTCATAAAGCTGCTGTTCCAGTTCCCGGCGTTTGGCTGCTTCCTGTTCCGGCGTGAACACCGGGGAGAGATTTTCCAGTGTGATTTCCTTTCCCTGAAAAGTCACGATTTCGATTTCCTTTTTGTATCTGATATTACTTATAAGATCACCTTTCCTTTCCATGCTGCCGCTGTTGCCGTTTCAGTTCCGCTAAAATCTCCGGCGGGATACGGTCAACCAGCCGCCGCATATCGTCCAGTTCGCTTTTTAACTTCGCCCGTTCCATCGTGTCATTCATCTTGCCTTTTTCGCTGGCCTTTGCCCTGACTTCCAGCTTTTCATTTTCCGCTAACAAGTCATTGATTGTGACCTTGTATTTTTTCAGTTGCCCGGAGAAGTTCTCCATCTGCGGAAACCACTTTTTCAGCATGGAGAGGGCTTCCTCTTTCTTCTTTCCGGCGTTCAGCGGGGTAATGCCGGAGAGAACCGCTTCAATGGCCCTCGCCTGTTTGGAGAGGTTGACCGCCTGTTTGAACAGCCGGGTGGGGATATGCTTCCGGCCCGTCTTGCTGGCGCTTTCCCCACGCTCCAGGTCGGGGTACTGCTCCACCATACAGGCGTGAAAATCGTCCTGCCACTTCGTCAGATTGGCCCGGTTGCCGATAATTTCTTTGGCGCACAGGCGGTTGTCCTTTGTCAGCGGCACAAAGACCAAGTGCAGATGGGGCGTTTTTTCATCCATGTGTACCATAGCCGAAACGATGTTCTCCCGGCCCACCCGGTCAATGAGGAAGTCCGCCGCCCTCTGGAAGTAGGCCGCTATCTCCTTTGGGGACTTGCCCTTGAAAAACTCCGGGCTGGCGGTAATCAGCGTGTCCACAAACCGAGTGCTGTCCTTGCGGGTGCGGCATCTGGCCTGCTCGATGCGGCTCTGAATGAAATGGTAGTAGCGGCCATCCGGCTTGACGATGTGGAAATTGTACTTGCTCCGGCTGGTGTCAATGTCCGGGTTGCTGGCGTACTGCTCCTTTTTCCGTTCATGGTGGGCTTCCAGCGGCCCCGCCGGGTGGCCCTTGTGCTTCTCAAATCGCAAAATTGCGTGTTGTGCCATTGAACTCCTTTCCCCATTCCATTCCTTTCCGGCGGGTTTTCCCGCCGAAAATATCTCTGATAGGATTGGAATGGAATGAATGTAAATAGATGGTTTTAATCTCTGTATTTCTATATACCGTCAGATTTCCGTACTTCAAGAGGATTGATTTTCGTACTCGCCAAGTACGGTTTTCAGCCCTCCGGCGTACCATAACCGGATTTCTTGAAGTCGGTGTTTGGAACCGCTTCATAGGATTTCGGGTAAATGCGGTTGGGTTTTCCACAGCCCTGTTTCTGGATTTCCACCAGCCCCGCATACTGCAACTCCCGCAGGGTGTTGACCGCTTTCTGCCGCCCGCAGCGGAGCAAAGCGACCACCTCGCAGATGGGGTAGTACAGGTAGACCCGCCCGTACTCGTCCGCCCAGCCGTTCTTCCGGGACAACTCCGCCCGGCGCAGGACAAAGGCATACAGCACCTTCGCTTCGTTGCTCAAGGGCTGGAATGTGGGTGCTTCAAAAAGGAAATTGAGGAGCCGGGTGAAACTGAACGCCTTTTCCGGCTGGTGAATATAAATCGTGTTTGTCATAGCGTGTTTTGTGGACGGTTAGAGGCCCGTTTTCCGGGGCGAATGATAAATGATACCAGCCGCCCCGGTTGAGGGCTTGCGGAGCCTTGCAAATCAAGGCTTTTCCCGCTCTTAACTGTCCACAGCAGACCTCCTTTTCCGCTCACTTTCTGTTTTCTGCCGCCTGTGAACTCTGGCGGCGCAGTCCGGGCAGTATTTGCCCCGGTTGGACTTCGGGACGAACACACCGCCGCACTCCGCACAGCGTTTCAAGTCCCTGTCCCGGTAAATCTCCGCTTCCAGCGTCCTGTCCAGCGGCAAGACCGCCCAGCGGAACCACTTGCAGCAGACGGAGAACGAAATCATCTGCGGACAGGCGCAGGTGTCGCCATCGTCCAGCGCAAGGCAGTTTCCGTCCTCGCAGTTGCAGCACTCCCGGCGTATCAGGCCGCTGGCTCGTCTCTTCTGGGGCGGGGTTATGCGGTAGGGGGAGCCGTCCGGCCTGTGTTCCAGCGGCGGCAGGTGTTGATAGGGTCTTTTGCTCATGCGTCCCTCCGTTTTCTTTGGCGTGTTCTGTTTCCAAGGTGCTTGTCCATCGATGAACTATCCCAAGTCTACACCTTTTTGACCGCCTGTGCCGTATATCCAAGAGGTAGGAAATCAGCCTGAAAAACTCCCTATTTCCACGCTCTCGGATTTGTGATATAATCAAAAAAAGATAAAAGACAAATTCAGGTTTCTGGTCTTCTTGCACAAAATAAAGGAGGAGCTATTATGCAAATTGTTTATATTCCAAGCGAATCAATGTCTGTTCAAGGTAAAAAAGATGAAATCTATAAAAGATATGGGAAAGACTGGAATATTAGAGAACAGGGAGGAGGTAACGGAAATTGGTTGTTGACCAGAAAAAGTGATGTGCTTGTAGATGGAAAAAGTTATCGTACTTTTGTACTTGAACACTACGGTAAATCCAAGCTGACAGCGAAGCTTGTTGATAAATTTCGTGAAGATGTAGCAAATGGTAAAATAAAACTGTAAATGCCTATGCCGTTATGCTATGAGCATAGTACATAGCATAACGGCTTCTCTTTCGTTGAGCTAGCAAGGAGGGTGAATATGTCTTTATCCATACAAGAGCGATTAAAAGACCTACGTGTGGAGCGTGGCTTGACGCTGGGGCAGCTTGCGGAGCAGACCGGGCTTTCCAAGTCTGCGCTGGGCAGTTACGAAACGGAAGACTTCAAGGACATCAGCCACTATGCCCTTATCCGGCTGGCGAAGTTTTACGGTGTGACCGCTGATTATCTGCTGGGGCTGTCTGAAATGAAAAATCACCCAAACGCCGATCTTGCAGACCTGCGTTTGAGTGATGAAATGATTGACCTGCTGAAAAGCGGGAGGATAGACAATACCCTGCTGTGTGAGCTGGCGGCGCACCCGGATTTCCCCCGGCTGATGGCTGACCTTGAAATCTATGTGAACGGAACGGCACTGAAACAGGCGCAGGGTGCAAACGCCATAGTGGACACGATGAGCGCAACTGTTATAAAAAAGCATAATCCTGGCATGAGTGATACGCAGTTAAGACAGCTTATCACCGCCCATATTGATGAGGACGAGTTTTGCCGCTATGTGATACAACGGGACATAAACGGGATTGCCCTTGCTCTGCGGGAAACACACAAGGACGATTTTTTCAGCGTCCCAGAGGATAACCCGCTAAAAGAAATGCTGGAAACTGCTGGTGAAATCGTCAGCCAGGACAGCGACACGGAACAAGCGTACTTGGCGTTTATCTGCAAACGGCTCAAGCTGAATTTTAGGAAGCTGTCAGTAGAAGAACGGAAGTGGCTGAAAAAGATTGCGGAAAAATCCGACTTGCTGAAGAATCCAAAACCGCAGAGAGGACGAAGATAAAAAATGCCTGAACGGCGGTTCTGGTTTTTCAGAACCACCATCCAGGCATTTTGTTTAGTAATAGAAAAAGGTGCAGTTGATTATTGCGTATTGTCAATCTCTCTCAAACCGGGTAGTAAAAATACGGCAAGCGCAACGATGATAATGCCAATTCCGCAAATGACAAACCATTTCTCAACTCCCAGCCGCTCCGCCAGAGGCCCGGAAATGACAAGGCCAAACGGCATGGCGAGGGAAGCGGCGCTTGTCAGTAGAGAAAAAACTCTCCCCAGATATTCTGGTTTGACCGTTTCTTGAAAAATCGCATTTTGCACACCGTAAAATGGAGCGGAAATTCCCATAACAGTACAGCACACAACAAAGACAAGAAATGCGTCTGGCGGCAAAAGCCCGGAGAGCATAATGCTAACGCCCATCAGGAGAACGGAAAGACCGATGGTGTACCGCCGTTTCTTAAAACCGCCCCAAATGCTCAGAATGACTCCGCCAAGCAGCATACCAACCGCAAAAGCAATTTCAGCGGCAGAGGCATGGGCCGGTGTTCCTTTGAAGTATGACATACAGATGAGAGGAAAAAGCGTACTGATTGGCATATAAAAGAACATATAAATTACACCAATCCAGAGCAGAGCAAAGAGGCCCCTGTTTTGCTTTAATACCACATACCCCTCTTTCATATCCTGTAAAAACTGTTGTCTTTTCGTTTCTGGACATAGTTCAGGCGTTGGTATGGACGAAATCGCAACAGTCACACAGGCAAGGATTGCACCCACAATATCTAACAATATAATTGCATTAAGAGGCCAAACAGCATATAAAAACGCTGCGGCAGCTGGACTGATAATCGCACTTACTGCTTGCATGGTCTGCGTGTAACCAGCGCATTTTGTAAGTTCCTCTTTTGGCACAATCATAGGTGTTGCTGCGCTGAATGCTGGAGAATGAAAAGCAGTTCCCGCACTTCGGATTAACAGGACAACCATAATAGACCATACGGGCAATTCCATGTAAAACGCCACCAGCGCCAGAATACCGCCAGCGGCGGCAATTATCAAATCCGCACCAATCATTACGCTTTTACGGCTGTGCCGGTCAACAAAAGCACCTGCAAACGGGCCTAAACAGGCTTGCGGCAAAAATCCAATCAGTGTTGCCGCCGTCAATATGATTGCAGAATTAGTTTTCGCAACCAAATAAAAGATAATGGCCATTTGCAAAATACCGCTGCTAATAAAGGATATTGCTTGTCCGGCAAGAAGTGTAAAATAAGTTTTTCTCCATGAATTGTTGTTTTGGGTCATAATGCGAACCTCCTTTTTTATTGCATTGTTCCTTTGTTTCTGCAATAAAAAGCAGGCGTTGTCCCACAGAGAGGGCAGACGCCTGCATAACAACAAAGCACGAAAAAACACCACGATACAGTTCAAAGACTGCTCGTGTCAAACCTACGTGTTCCTTTGCATACGCACGCAAAAAAAGCCCACCATCATGTGGAAAGGTACTTCTACTTTTTATTGCTTATTAGCGTACACAAATTAACACACGTAAGCCTCCTTCCAATCTCAAACTGTCGCACAGTATAACACACATCCGATAGACTTGTCAACCATTTTTAACCTTGTTTTCCATCTTGTTTTTCCATCTCTTACGGGCAGTAGCAAAGCCAGGCGAGCCAGTCAACGGTCAAGATGAACGGCGCTTTCAGCGCCGCCGTTGACAGTCTCGCCCGTCTTTGCTAATGGGTAATCAAGGCGGGAAAGCCATTTTAGGGCTTTCCCGCCCATTTCAATTTTGGGAGAAGAAAGGCCCCAAAATGAACGAGTGCGGCCAAACACTTTTAGGGATTGGCCACCTTGTCCACCCATCCAGCGGGGCGGCGGGGAACGGTCAAGGCCGGGCGTCAGCCCATTCATTTCAGCCTTGACGGTTTCCTGCCGTCCTGCTACTTTTCCCGGAGTGTGGCCACACATCTGGTCACGGTGTCCAGAGCTTTGGGACTTTTTGTCCCATAGGCCGGGGGCGGAGGACGAGGGACGGGGGCTTTCATAATACGCCCTGTCTGCTGCTGAAATCAGCCCTTTGTTTCCGGCTTACCAGCCCCAAACAAAGCCCTGCTTTCCTGCCGCGTCAAATGCCCTTGCCCTCCCCGGCGGCAACGGTATTTTCAGGGCAACGCCGACAGAGCGTATAACACACTACACTTTGCTCCGCAAAGTCGTGTGCCAAATGGGGCGCTGCCCCCTTTGGAAACCCCCGCAACAAACAGGTGCTATGCACCCAGCCGGGAGCATAGCGCCGTTTGTTGTCAGCAGCCCGTTTCACGGTCTGCGTGTAGTTCCTTGTAAACTGACCTAAGCTCTGGATGAAGCTAAAACGGCGGCTCAACGACTTTCGAAACAGACAGGGCTAAAGCCAATGGAACAGCCCTATTCCTACATTCGGCGGTTGCAGCAGTCGTTTGACTACCGTCGGATTCCGTTCGGTGAGGAATACTATGAGACTGTACCACAGGAAGAGCTGCCGGAGCCCGATGAATCAAATGATTTACAGTGGAACGTATACTATGATACATTTTGGAAACAGGAGCATACAGAGGAACCTTGTGAGGAAATCTCTGTGGAGAAATGGTTTCACTGGGCGGACAGAGAGTGGTATATTCCATCCGTATATACCTGCCGGCAAGGCGTAGTGCTGGAAATCCTGCTGCGTGTGGATGGGGCCGCTATCCGGGCATTTCTGGACCAATGGGGTGTTACCCCGGAGAACGAGCATGAATTTGCAGAAGAACAGCGCCAACAGATAGAACGGGAGAATCCGCTGACATTCCATTTTCGCGGAACGATCCGTGTGAATGGGGCTGAGTTGCATAATAATCGCGGTTGTGCGATGGTATGGATTCCTGATCTGTCGGAGCATGCGGAAAAACTGATGCTGGCAGCTATGCAGCACTACCATCTCAACCCGTCGGATGGCTGGGTGATTCAGCGTTCGCTCTACCCTTGGGATGCAATGCAGTTGCCGAAACTCCGGTCTCTGGAGCTTACTATGACTCATCAACCCATGCTCCTGCCTGGAACGAAATTTACAGTCGAAGGTCCCGGTGAAATGCATACGGTTACCAATCCGGTGACCGGTATGCAGCACATTCTCACAGTGCAGAAGTTTGAACGACAGGAACAATGTTTTGACCATTCAGATGTGCAGCATATGGAGTTCCCCCGGCACTACATCGCAATGACATTTACATTGGAGCCTGATGTACAGGAAAGACAGTTTTGCGTTCGGGACTCTGCGACTGGTGACGCACCGCGGATTAGACCTGGGGCGGCAGCGAATTTGCAAGTCCCCAATGCTGCCTGTGTTGGTATGATCGGCGGGACAGATGGGCCGATTGCCTTTACTTATGGAATGCAGTCGGGTGATCAGCCGTACCATGCCGCCTGTTCCGCACTGCGATTTAAACCGTTTGATACGGTTCAATGGCAAATTTTTTTCCGCGAGAGGCAAGAGCGGAATATGACGGTTACGCTGCTGTGACTATGTTTATCCAATGAAAAGAGAACGTCTCACTCCACATATGCAACCCGGCCTGTGCATCTGTCACAGGCCGGGTTTTTCGTAGATGAAAAATGGGGAATCGTCTGTCGCCTCTCCAACATAATTTTAAGAATATTTTTCAATATATTTAATATTGACTTTAATAATATTAAAAAATATAATAAAAATAAGGAGGTGTGGCAATGCAGCTTTTACCGGAATGGCTTCACAATCTGGAGCTGGAAGACGTTGCTTTTATGAAAAACTTTGTGTTGGCCTCGGGGTCCTTGAAGGAGGTGGCGTCGCAGTATGGCATCACCTATCCCACGGTTCGCTTGCGGCTGGACCGCCTGATTCAAAAAATTCGGGTGGGGGAGACGGCGGACGCCGATCCGTATATCGGCCTTATCAAACGCATGGCGATGGAAGAACGACTGGATTTTGACGCCGCCAAGATTCTGATTGACGAATATAAAAGGCAAAAGGATTGATGCCTGCCGTTTCCTGTGATAGAATGAACAGATAAAACCGTTTGGAGTGTTTAATTATTATGGAGTTTATTACCCGGTCTCCCCAGGAGACGGAACGGCTGGGGGCGGCTCTGGCTCAGCACCTACTGCCCGGCGATGTACTGGCCTATACCGGTGATCTGGGCGCCGGTAAAACAGCGTTTACTCGGGGCCTGGCGGCGGGTCTCGGCATCACAGACCGCGTTACCAGTCCTACGTATACGGTGGTCAACGAATATTTAAGCGGCCGTTTGCCGCTGTTCCACTTCGATATGTACCGACTGCATTCGGCAGACGAACTGTTTGATATTGGGTGGGAGGACTACCTGACCCGTGGCGGCGTTTGTGCTGTGGAGTGGAGCGAAAACGTGGAGGAAGCGCTGGAGAACCCAATCCGTGTGGAACTGCGTAAGGTAAATGATGATCCTGAACAACGTGTAATTTCGATTGAAGGGGGACAGCGGTTTGCGAATCTTAGCATTTGAAACCTCGGCAAAGGCGGTATCGGTGGCGCTGCTGGACGACGGTCTCCTTCTGGCTGAATATTATCAAAACAGTGGCCAGACCCACAGCCGAACCGCCATGAAACTGGCGGAGGATTTGCTGTGCAACTGTGACTTGACTGTGGAACAAGTGGACGCTGTGGCTGTGGCAGCCGGCCCCGGCAGTTTTACGGGAGTTCGTATCGGTGTGGCAGCGGCCAAAGGCTTCGCTTGGGGGCGGCAGTTGCCCTGCTGCGGCGTTTCTACGCTGGAAGCCATGGCGTGGTCCAGTGGCTTGGCGGACGGAATTGTGGTCCCGGCTATGGATGCACGCCGTAGCCAGGTCTATACGGCCATATTTCGGATGGAACATGGCGTGCCCCATCGGCTTTTGGAGGACAGCGCCATCTCTCTGGAGGAGTTGTGCAAAAAGCTGCAAGCTGTGGAAGGACGAAAAATTTTAGTTGGAGATGGTGCATGGCTGTGCTATAATACCCTCGGAGAACAGCTGCCGGATCTCTGCCTGATGCCGGAGCATTTGCGTCACCAGCGGGCATCCGGTGTCGCCTTAGCCGCACAGCAGCGGCTGGAGCAGGGCATTGCCTGTGACGGCGCATCGATGACGCCTTCCTATCTGCGCCTGAGTCAGGCAGAACGGGAACGGCTGGAACGTTTACAATCGACGAGAGGAGACCAATAACTATGGGAACTGTTCACGTTCTGGATCATCCCCTGATCCAGCATAAGCTGGCGATTCTGCGCGACAAGCGCACCGGAGTCAAGGAATTCCGGGAGATCGTCGGAGAGATTTCCGCCCTGATGTGCTATGAAGCCACGCGTAATCTGCCTACCGAAGAGGTGGAGGTGGAGACGCCGGTGGCTGTGGCCAAGGTGCGCGTCCTGGCAGGCAAGAAGCTGGCCATTGTCCCCATTTTGCGGGCTGGTTTGGGTATGGTGGACACCATCATTGATCTGATCCCGTCGGCGAAGGTTGGACACATCGGCCTGTTCCGGGACCCGGAGACCCACGAGCCTGTGGAGTATTACTGTAAAATGCCGCCCGATATCGCAGAACGTCAGGTGTTTGTTGTGGATCCCATGCTGGCCACCGGCGGCAGCGCCTCTGCGGCGATTGCACTTCTGAAGAAGAAGTACGGTTGCAAAAACATTACGCTGATGGATATTTTGGCAGCGCCGGAGGGTGTGGAAACCGTGCAAAAGGACCATCCTGACGTGGATATTTTCCTGGCTGCGCTGGACGAATGCTTGAATGAAAACGCCTATATCGTCCCCGGATTAGGCGATGCCGGTGACCGGATTTTCGGTACCAAATAACCTGCGGCGACACGGCGCTTTTGGCAAAGCGCCGTGTCTTTTTGTGAAAATATATGAGAATCCGTCCCGAGGAACTGCGAAATTGCGTAGTTCTTCGCCTTGACACCGGGACAAGCTATCCGTTATAATTATATTGGAACAAATTGTTCCGATATTTCTGTTTTGCAACTATGTTGAGGTCTATTGGACAGGCCTTTCCATGAGTTAATAAGACTGAAAGGAAGATTACCATGATCTACTCGGCAGAAGTACAGCATATGTGCCCCGTTGCCAAGGGCGCATACCATGGTCCCGCTCCCATTCCTGAAGAGGGCAAGTGGGTGCAGGCAAAGCAAATCAGCGACATCAGCGGCTTCACCCACGGTGTTGGCTGGTGTGCCCCTCAGCAGGGTGCATGTAAGCTGACCCTGAACGTCAAGAACGGCGTCATCGAAGAGGCTCTGGTAGAGACCCTGGGCTGCTCCGGTATGACCCATTCCGCCGCTATGGCCTCCGAAATCCTTATCGGCAAGACCATTCTGGAGGCACTGAACACCGACTTGGTTTGCGACGCCATCAACACTGCCATGCGTGAGCTGTTCCTGCAGATCGTTTACGGCCGCACCCAGTCCGCTTTCTCTGAGGACGGTCTGGCTGTCGGCGCTTCCCTGGAGGATCTGGGCAAGGGCCTGCGCTCTCAGGTCGGCACTATGTTTGCCACCAAGGAAAAGGGTCCCCGTTATCTGGAAATGGCCGAGGGCTACTGCACCCGCGTTGCTTTGAACAAGGACAATGAGATCATTGGCTATGAGTTCATCAACCTTGGCAAGATGATGGATGCCATCAAGGGCGGCATGGACGCCAATGAGGCCATGGAGAAGGCCAAGGGCCACTATGGTCAGTTCGAGAACGCTGCCAAGTACATCGATCCGCGTCACGAATAAGAGGGGAGGACAACGAAAATGGCTCTGTTTGAAAGCTACGAGAGAAGAATCAACAAGATCAACGGTGTCCTCGCCAACTACGGTATCAAGGATATCGAGGAGTGCCGCGCCATTTGCCAGGAGAAGGGCTTCGATCCCTATGAAATCGTCAAGGGCATTCAGCCCATCTGCTTTGAGAATGCGGCCTGGGCTTACTGCATGGGTTCTGCCATTGCACTGAAGAAGGGTGTCAAGACCGCCGCAGAGGCTGCCAAGGCGATCGGTGAGGGCCTGCAGGCTTTCTGCATCGACGGTTCTGTTGCTGAAGATCGCAAGGTTGGCATCGGCCACGGCAATCTGGGCGCCATGCTGCTGAGCGACGAGTCCAAGTGCTTTGCGTTCCTGGCTGGCCACGAGTCCTTTGCCGCTGCTGAGGGCGCCATCGGTATCGTCAAGAACGCCAACAAGGCCCGTAAGGAGCCCCTGCGCGTCATTCTGAATGGCCTGGGCAAGGATGCTGCTCAGATTATTTCCCGTATTAATGGCTTTACCTACGTCCAGACGCAGTTTGACTATGCCACCGGCAAGGTCAACATTGTCAAGGAGATCCGTTATTCCGAGGGCGAGCGTGCCAATGTCCGCTGCTACGGTGCTGACGACGTCCGTGAGGGTGTGGCGATCATGCACCTGGAGGGCGTGGATGTTTCCATCACCGGTAACTCCACCAACCCCACCCGCTTCCAGCATCCCGTTGCCGGCACCTACAAGAAGGAGTGCATCGAGCAGGGCAAGAAGTACTTCTCTGTTGCCTCCGGCGGCGGCACCGGCCGTACGCTGCACCCCGATAACATGGCCGCAGGTCCTGCTTCCTACGGTATGACCGACACCATGGGCCGTATGCACAGCGATGCTCAGTTTGCCGGTTCCTCCTCCGTGCCTGCTCACGTTGAGATGATGGGCTTCCTGGGCGCTGGTAACAACCCCATGGTGGGCATGACTGTGGCTTGTGCTGTTGCGGTTGCTGAGAGTCTGAAGTAATTTCTTTTGCGTTTTTGTGCCAGACCCTCTTGGGGTCTGGCACTATATCCGTCGATAAAAACCGCCGCCATTCCTTAAAAAAGGGGAATGGCGGCGGTTTTTACGATCCATTATTTCTTTTTCTGTGCTCCGCTAAAGAGTCCTAAAAATCGATTTTTCCACAAGAGAGTTCGAGATGTTTTGGCGCTCCCGTCCGGCTTCTTCTGTACCGGCACTGGTTTGTGTAGAGAATGCTCCATAAAACTGGCTTGGCTGTCAATATGGGAAGTGGCGTTGCTTTTTCGGAAATAGGAGCCGTCCGGCTGCAGGCTGCTGGCTTTGACATTGTCGGCCAACTCTGTAGTCAAAATCTCCTGGAGCATCTGGCACAACTCTGGGTCCTCTACAGGACACGCAATTTCCACACGGCGGTTTAAATTGCGGGTCATCAGGTCGGCGGAGGCAATGTAATACTTGGCGTCGTCTCCACGTCCAAAACAGTAGATGCGGGCGTGCTCCAGAAACCGGCCTACAATGCTGGTGACATGGATGTGCTCAGTTTTGCCGGGAATTCCAGGCCGTAAGCAGCAGATACCACGGAGAATCAAATGGATATTTACGCCGGCACAGGAAGCCTCGGAGAGCTTATCCATGACTTCACGTTCCGTCATGGAGTTGGCTTTGATACAAATATACCCATTGGGGCCTTTGGCAATTTCTCGGTCAATCATGGTCAGCAGCAGCTGTTTGATACCGACGGGAGCCACCAATAAATGATTGTAGCTGCCCTCCAGATTACCCACCAGCATGTTCTGGAAAAACACGGTGCCGTCGATGCCGATTTGCTCCGATGCGGTCATCAGGCTCAGGTCGGTGTACATGGTATTGGTCTTTTCGTTGTAGTTGCCGGTGCCGATTTGCGTGATGTAGCGTAACTGGTCTTTTTGACGCAAGGTAATCAGGCAGATCTTACTGTGACATTTGAAATCCTCTACGCCGTAAATAACACGGCAACCGGCGTCTTCCAACAGACGAGACCAGGAGATGTTATTGGCCTCGTCGAACCGGGCTCGCAGTTCCATCAGGACCGTAACTTCTTTCCCATTCTCAGCAGCCCGACAGAGGATATGGGCGATTTTGGAGGAAGAAGCCAGTCGGTAGATGGTGATCTTAATGGAAACCACATCCGGTCGGTCTGCCGCTTCGCTGAGAAGCCGCAAGAACGGGTCTACTTTATCAAAGGGGAAAAAGAGCATTTGATCCCGCTGCTGAATCTGCTCGATCATACTGCGATTGGGGTCCAGACATTCCGGCCAACGGGGGACATAGGGGGTGAATTCCAGAGGCTGGACAGTTGTCTCCGGCAGGGCTTTGATCAGACCATAAACATATTTCATGTTTAACGGTGCTTGATCGAAGTAGATTTGATGGTCGTGGACATTGATGCGGCGTTTGAGCATTTTGAGGAAGTCGCCCTCGGCAGTGCCGTTGATTTCCAGACGGACGATGGCCAGATGGGAGCGTTTCTTTAAAAGCTTGCTCATGCGGTTACGAAAATCTCCGTCGTTATCGTCGAACTTCTCTTCGTCGAAGCCGATGTCTGCATTACGGGTCACGGAGATTACACAGGCGTTGAGCACTTTATAGCTGCCGAAGAGGGTGGGCGCCCATTGCAGGATCACATCTTCCGTCCGAACATAGTGATTGGGATGGTCCGGCATGATGATAAACTGCGGCAATGCGTCCGGTACAGGAATCAGGCCCAGAGACTGTCCCTCTTTTTTATCCTGAAGCAGCGCAGCGATATAAAGCCCCTTATTGACCAGGTGAGGGAAGGGGTGATGTACGTCAACAATCTGCGGCGACAGTATGGGCAGAACCTTTGCTTTGAAATACTGGCTGATAAACTTTTTTTCCTCCGGCAACGGTTCGGAAAAACCAAGGTCGAGAATGCCTATCTGCGCCAACTGGTGAGTGACTGTGTGAAAAATCTGGTCCTTCAAAGCTACCAGGCCAGGGATGGTCTCATAGATCCGTTCTAACTGCTGGCCCGGCGTCATATTGCACTTGTTGTCAATTTCGTCCGGAGAAATCAACGACAGATCAAACAAACTGCCGACACGTACCATGAAAAACTCATCCAGATTGCTGGTAAAGATGGAAATAAATTTTAGCCGCTCCAGCAACGGAACCGTTTGATCGGCGGCCTCTTCCAGTACACGACGATTGAAGCGGAGCCAACTGAGTTCACGATTCTGTGTATAACTGTAATCTCGGGGCTGTTTCGCAGGATGTTCAGACATGATAACCTCTCCTTGTGTGTCACAACAATCTCTTGGGCCTTCTATGGTACGTTCATATTTACCCTTCCATTATCATACTACATATAGCAGGAAGTTGCCACGGTGTTTTTAAAAAAATTTGGAAATCGAGGCATCTAATATAGGTAAATTGAAGCAGATAAAAGGAGTGGACCATCATGACAAGAACTGCGAAACGGACCGGCCAATGGAAGCTGTGGCAGCTGATACTCCGGGGTATGATTGTACCGCTGGTGTTGTTATTAGCAGTTGCAGCTTTCAGCGGCATGGTCGCCATACGTCAGTGGGTGCCGCAGACGGGCATTCGTTATCTGTCCTATCTGACAGCGGCGGTATTCTACCTTCTGGCGCCGCTGCCTATGATTAAACTGATCGGTAAATATCCGCTGCCCATTGCTTGCGGATACGGGATTCTCTGGACTGCGCTATTCGCACTGTTCAACAACGCGGTCTGGCCGCAGGGGGGTGGCAATGAAGGGGCCGTTCTCTGGATTATCATTGCATGTGCTGTTTTTGTGAGTGGTCTGCTGGGGATGCGGTTGACACGACGATAAGATGCAAGATATCCTGCGAAATGCTTTGAAATGTATTTGCATAAAATCCTGCATTTCATGACTTTGTGCAATTTGCTTATTTTTTATTCTCCCAAAAACAAGCGAATAAACCTATATTGACATAATCAGTAGACATAATACTACGTCATTCTGCACAAATATTTGAAAATTTTCGTATTTTCCTTGAAATTCTCCCTTGATTCCGGTATAGTAACCGTATCGAGAATGTCTGGTAGATATTACATCTGTTTGCCTCCAGCATTATGCGGTAGAGAGTATTGCTCCGACCGTTTGAATGCGCATCGTACACCCTCACACATTGATCCAGTGCAGTTTGCCGTACCCTTCTGATCGTTTGTTTTTCCGCTTTCCGCTTGTTTTTGTGCTGTTGCGGTAAAAGCGTTTTTCTACAACAATTTGATACCGCTTACTCTGCCGGTTTAGCTCATACTGCCTGCCGGTTTACAAATCGGAGATTGATAGACTGATTTGGAGACAGAGCGGTGAATCATGGCAAAGAAGAGGACAGAGACATGGCAACTTTACTGGATGGATTCGAGAACTATTTGATGAATGAGAAACAGGCTTCTCGGAATACCATTACTTCGTATATGCGAGATGTACAGCAGTTTATCTACTATTTGCAGGCTGAGGAACTGGAGCCGGAGACTGTGGAGCGACCGCAGATCATCGCGTATACCCACTGGCTGACAGAGCAGGGCAAATCGCCTGCTACCATTTCCCGTACCCTGGCTTCGCTGAAATGCTTCTATCATTATCTTTTGAACAGCGGGTGTGTTGGAGAGAATCCAGTTCGGAACATTCAGGTCCAGAAGACTGAGAAGAAGCTGCCGCAAATTCTGACCGGCAAAGAGGTAGAACTGTTGCTGTCACAGCCCAAGTGTACCGACGCAAAAGGTTTTCGGGACAAGGCCATGCTGGAACTGCTGTATGCCACCGGTATTCGTGTGACAGAGCTGATTTCTTTGAATGTCAGCGATGTCAATTTGCCAGGCTGCTTTATTAAGTGCGGGCCGTCAGGGAAGAGCCGTATCATTCCGCTATATCCCGCAGCTGTGCAGGCGTTGACGGATTATATTCAGGATGTTCGGCCCAAGTTGATCGCACATCCTGAGGAGCAATCTTTGTTTGTCAACCTGAGCGGTGAGCGTATGTCCAGACAGGGATTCTGGAAGATTGTCAAGCATTATCAGGAACTGGCGGAGATCGACAAAGATATTACGCCGCATACACTGCGTCACAGCTTTGCGGCTCATCTGCTGGAGAACGGTGCCGATTTGCGGTCGATACAGGAGATGCTTGGGCACAGCGATATTTCTTCCACACATATTTACACCCAGCTAGTCAAACAAAACTTAAAGAATGTTTATAATAAATTTCACCCCAAGGCATTTTAAAAGAGTGGTCACTCCGGAGAGTGGCCACTCTTTTCCGATATTGGCAGGGGAAATCAGCCTCTGCAGTCCTGCTTCTGACCGTTGTTCTCCATGCCATTCTGAGCCTTGTTCTGCTCCATGTTCTGCGCTTTGTTCTTCATCTTCTGATTCTTGTTCTGATTGGTTGCCTTATCCATTTTGGAGTCCTCCCAAATCAATATTTGCGGTGTTCCGCAGAGATAGGTTATCCCATTTTTCAGCTTTTATCCTTCGGTTTGAAAATCAATGCGGCAAGATATCCGAAAAAAATTGCTGCTGTTACACCGCCTGCACTGGCTGTGGCGCCGCCGAGAAGTGCACCTACCCATCCGTTTTCCTGTACAGATTCCCGAACGCCTTTGGCCAATGTGTAGCCAAAGCCCGTTAGGGGAATGGTAGCGCCTGTTCCCGCAAAGTCCACAATGGCCTCATAGACACCCAGACCGCCTAAAATGACACCGGCTACCACAAAACTGACCAGAATCCGGGCCGGTGTCAGTTTGGTACGATCAATGAGAATTTGACCCAGGGCGCAGAAGGCACCACCAACTAAAAATGCTTTAAGATATTCCATAGATTCAATCCTCCAGTTCTATGGCAATGGCATGACAAATGCCTGGGGTGGATTCTTTCTGCTGGGTAGAGGTGGGCGACAGTAGTGCGCCGGTACCGCAGAAAAGTATTTTTCGATAGCGGTGTTCCAGCATCTGCCGATACAAATAGCCACACAGGACTACCGCACTGCAACCGCAGCCGGAACCGCCTGCATGGACGTCTTGTGTCTCCTGGTCATAGATCATGATGCCGCAGTCTTGATACACACCATCCATGGCAACGCCATCTTTGGCGAACAGGTCACCGACAATCTGCCATCCTAACTGCCCCAGGTCGCCGGTGACAATGAGATCGTAGGCGTTGGGGCCGGTATTCAAATCCGCAAAGTGTTGTGTCAGTGTATCATAGGCAGCGGGTGCCATTGCGGCGCCCATATTGTTGGCGTCTTTTATGCCCCAGTCCACTACACGTCCAATGGTGGCGGCAGTGATCCGCGGCCCGCTGCCTTCTCGGCCCAGTAGGGCACATCCGGAGCCGGTGACAGTCCACTGGGCTGTAGGTGGACGCTGCCCACCATAGACCAGCGGGAATCGATATTGCCGCTCTGCAGAGGCAAAATGAGAGGAGGTCATGGCAATGACGCGTTGTGCAAAGCCGCCGCTGATGGCCATGGAGCCTAACAGCAAACTCTCCGCCATGGTGGAGCAGGCTCCATACAGTCCCAGAAACGGAATGCTCAAATCACGCAGACAAAAACTGGTTCCAATACATTGATTCAGCAAATCGCCGCCAAAGAGAATATCAATGTCTTTTGGCTGTAAATGGGCTTTCTCCAGCGCCGTTTGCACGGCCAGGGACTGCATCTGGGTTTCTGCTTTCTCCCAGGAGGGCTGTCCAAATTTTGTATCGGGATTTAGATGGTCAAACCATTGGTGCAGCGGACCTTCCAGTTCTTTTTTCCCGCCGACAGCGGCGGTGGTCAGAAGAACCGGACGATGTTGAAACACCAAAGTTTGGCGGCCAGTGCGCTGTACGCTCAATTTTATCAACTCCTGCACAAACATGAGATTTGGCAATAGTATGTGCAGTCCGGAAAAAATTAACCGGGACCCGCTGATCGAACGGGGCCCGGGATGATGCAGTAGGGAAGTCGTCATTTGGAAAGCTTGGAGATGGGATTGGCTTCTGCGGCGATTTTCAATTCGGTGTTTTCAATGTGGGTATAGATTTCTGTTGTATTCAGATGTTCATGGCCTAAAACCTCCTGGACCGTCTTCACGTCGACACCGCCGGACAACATAAGCGTGGCGGCTGTGTGGCGCAGCTTATGGGCGGAAAATTGCGTGGCGTCCAAACCCGCATCCAGGAGGTGCTTTTTGACTAGACGGTGTACGGCAGTAACACTGATCCGATTGCCGTTACGGGAGCCGAACAGCGCACGATTATCCGTTAATTCGATTTTGTTGCGTTCGATCAAGTAGTCATCGATGGCTTGTTTGCAGTTACTGCCCATATAGACAATGCGTTCTTTGTTGCCTTTGCCAACAACGCGGATACGGTCTTCGTAGATGTCCGTAATGTTTAAACCGACTAACTCAGAACGGCGGATGCCACAACTGAGAAAGATCATCAAAATGGCATAGTCACGCTTGGCGTTGGGACCGGACACAGATTGGAGAAGACGGCTGGATTCCTCCAACGTAAGATATTTGGGAAGCGCTTTCCGAAGCTTGGGAAATTCCAGGTCCTGGACGGGATTTTCCTCCAGCTGTTTTGTGCGGACCGTCAGATACTTAAAAAAGGACTTAATAGCTGACAGTTTTCGCGCTCTGGCGGCCGCGCCGATGCCGCTGTCGGACGGTGATTCTCCAGTGGTGCGGTCATTGGCCAGATACGATAGAAAATCGTAGATATCAGTCACATGGATATTGCGCAGAAACTCCAAATCTACATCTTTGATGGAGATGGAATCCAGCGGCGTATTGTATGGCAGTTCCAGACGCATAAGCTTCATAAACCGCAAAAACATCCGTAAATCCAAATAGTATTCGGAAACGGTCTTGAGCGATTGGCCTTTGATGGTTTCGTGGTAGCTGAGAAATTCCCGCAGGATTTGCGGACAATCATTGGTATTCATAGAGTCTCCTTTGTCTAATTACCACCAACGCAACAAAATTTTTATTTTGTTGCGTTGGGGGTGGGGGCTGTAAAGGTGTTCTTTCCATGGCTATGGGGCCTGTAATCTACTCCCCTGGCGTATCATCGGAGCATTTGCACCAATGTGCGGACCATCAAAACGGTCTGCGCATTGGGTGTGTTATGTACTGGCTACAAACCAGGCTTTCACCAGAGCAAAAACCTCACGCAACTCGTAGTTCCACATCAAAATCCATGGTGTGGTTTTGCTGCCTAGCCCTGTGGGCTCCATATCCAGCGTTCCGGCGATATATTGGGCGCGGCACAGATGATATTCACTGGTAATGATGGTCGGCTGTGCCGCATTGCAGCCAGCTTTCTGTGCCAGCACCGCAGAAAACATCAGATTTTCCCGGGTGTTGGATGCCTGAGGTTCTTGGATGACACGTTGCATATCGGCGCCATGGCGTTCCAGATATGCGTACATAACGGCCGCTTCCGTATCGTCTTCATCAGGCCCTTGACCGCCGGAAACGATCAGTACTCCGGTTGGATTTTCCTGTAGATACAGCAATCCCACATCCAGCCGCTGCCGCAATGTTCTGGACGGCTGATTCCCCTGTACCTGAGCCCCCAGAACAATGGCGTAAGAAGACGTTTTCGCCTGTTCCCACTGACTTTCGGCACGACTGCCCACATAGATCATACCGACGGACAAGAATAGAAATACGGCTCCACCAAGACTGATTAAAATCATTCGTATCCTCCTGTGCCAGGAAAAACGCTCGGTCCATGCGTCAACCAGCAGCAGCCCCGCGTAGCCCCAAAGACATAAGCTGGTCATGATCAGGCCATATGGCAGCAATACAAGAATCACGCCCAGGACAATCAAAACACTACCAGCCGCTGCTCGCTTCATGACCGTTCCTCCAACTGGGCCGACAGCGTTTCCCACTGGTCATAGAGAGCTGCCAACTGTTCCTCTGCTTGCTGCTTTTCCTCCATTAGCCGGGCCAATTCCTGATAGTCGCTGGATGCTGCTGCAATTTGCGGATCAAAGGCCGCCACAGCCTCTTCCTGTTTTTCGATTTCCCGTTCCAATCTGGCAATCTGCTTATCGAGATTTTTCGTACCACCCTTTGGCTTTTCCCTGATCTCTTTTTTCTCCTGCACAGTGGGTGTTGGGACAGCCGGTTTTGCTTGCTGCTCATGCTCACAGATGGAGCGATATTTCTGATAACCGCAGGGAAAGTCACGGATGCTCCCGTCTTTCAGCTCCCAAATTCGCGTGGCAAACCGATCCACAAAGTAACGGTCATGGGAGACGAACAGCAGCGTTCCCTCGTATTCCTCCAGAGCAGCCTCAATCCATTCTCTGGATGCAATATCCAGATGATTGGTGGGTTCGTCCAGGATCAGCAGATTGATTTTTTCATCCATGAGCATGCACAGCCGCAATCGGGACTGCTCACCACCGGACAGGCTGGAAACCGGCTTGAATACGTCCTCTCCCCGGAACATAAATGAGCCTAGCCGGTCGCGGGCCATCTGAGTGGTACAGTTCTTTTCGTACAGCATGGTATCCAGAAGGCTGCGCTCCGGGTGGGCAAAGTGGATGATCTGCGGCAAATACGCCCATTTCACCGACGGTCCAAATCGCAGACGGCCGGTGGTGGGTGGCTCCTCCCCTAAAATGATTTTGAGGAAGGTAGATTTACCGGTGCCGTTGTCCCCCAAAAATGCAATCCGCTGACCGCCTTCGATCAGCAGGTCCACATTGGAAAAAAGCGTTCTGTCTCCAAATTTTTTGGAGAGGTCCTTGATTTTCAATACCTCGTCGCCGTGGAAGGACTTCTCTGCAAAACGAACCGACAGGGTCTGTTCCTTTTGGGGCCGTTCCGTCTTCTCAATCCGCTCCATGCGATGCTGAATGGACATGGCCCGACGGTACATGGAACGGTTATTGATACCCCAGCCTTTCATCCGCTCCACGGTATAGCCCAGCTGCTTCAGCTTTGCCTGCTCCTGCTCGTATTGCTTCAACTGCAATTCATACCGGGCCTGCTTCTCTTCCACATAGAATGAGTAGTTGCCGCTGTAAAATTCTGCCCGACCGCCCCGCAGTTCTATGACCCGGTCAATGACCCGGTCCAGAAAATATCGGTCATGGGAAATGGCCAGCACGGTTCCCTTAAACCGCAGAATATAGTCCTCCAACCATTCTACACTTTTCAGATCCAGATGGTTTGTGGGTTCATCCAATAGCAGAATGTCGGTTTTTTCCAGTAGCAAACGGGCCAGGTTTACCCGGGTTTTCTCACCGCCGGACAGCTCGCAGAACAGCCGCTCCCGCATATCCGACGGGATACCAAGGCCGTTGCAGGTTTTGTCGGCTGCCACATCCATTTCATAGCCGCCACCGGCGGTAAACCGGTTAGAAAGATCGTCATATTGCCGCAAAATCTCCGGCGACGTCTGCCGGGCCATCTGCTCCTCCAAGGCCCGCAGCTTCTTCTTAATGTTCTGCAAGTCTTGAAACGCGGAGCGCAGCACATCTTCCACAGTGTACTCCGGCGGGTAGTGGGGAATCTGGGAAATTAGTCCCATTCGTTTGCCGGGGGCGATGCTGATCTCCCCGGTATCATAGTCGATTTCACCGGTGAGTATTTTAAACAGCGTCGACTTACCGGCGCCGTTGCGGCCGAGAATGGCTACCCTCTCCCCTTCTTGTATATCAAAGGAAAGGCCATCAATTAAATTTACGTCTACATCATAGGATTTGACCAGATTTTTCACAGAAATATCGATCATGGATTGCTCCTTTTGTATCG
Organism: Candidatus Avoscillospira sp. LCP25S3_F1; assembly: GCF_052117125.1. Classification (NCBI taxonomy): domain Bacteria; kingdom Bacillati; phylum Bacillota; class Clostridia; order Eubacteriales; family Oscillospiraceae; genus Candidatus Avoscillospira; species Candidatus Avoscillospira sp. LCP25S3_F1. The sequence goes on from NZ_JBQKJT010000007.1 coordinate 141,515, forward strand.
TTCCAGAAATTCTTCACGGCGAAACAGAATATTGAGAGCGTCCAGTAAGCCGTTGGCACTCAGATGCTCCGGTAGGGACAGTTCTCTCTTTAAAGCGGATCGCCGTTCGCTGCTGTCGGCGGTACCGGACAGGCCCAGCTCAAATAAATCCAGTTTGGTAATAGGCTCCCCTGCTGCCTGTGCCGTCTCCCCTTCTATATGCGCACCGGCATCCCGAAGGGCTCTCAGCAGAATTTCCGGTGTCATCCCTTCTACGCCCAACTTTCCTTCCTTACCTGCCTGGCGCTTGCGGCGCTCCTTACCCGTTATATCGGGAATATAGGCATGAAGTACCTGCTCCTTCGGCAGCGCGCCTTTGAGATAATTGCGGATCACAAACCCAGCGCCGTCAGAATCCGTGAGAATAATCAGTCCCCGTCGGCGGGCCACTTCTCGCAAAAAGGCCAACAGTTCTCGGTTGTTCATAACGCCAAAGCCGGACGTTTCAAAGATGGGGGCATCCACCAGCTGGGACAGGGTATTTTTGTCGTATCGCCCTTCTACGACGATGGCTTCCCGAATCCGGATCATGGCCGCGCCTCCCTGGATAGCTGTAAAATCAGCAATTCGAGAATACGTTCTGGCGTATCTCGTGAAGTCTTCATCCGGCGGTCTGCTTCCAGACACAGGAGCACCGCCCGTTTGCAAAAGGCCGACGTCAGTTTGCGCACACTGTCCATGGTCATCCGGGCACCATAGGGCGAACCGCCCAATAATTTTACCAATTCCTCCGGTGACTTACCGTTTTCATAGAGTACGCGGCCATAAAGCAGCCGCCGCATTTGAGCTGCTACGGTACCGAGCAGCAAAATCGGGTCCTCCTGCAACGCCAGCAGATCCCGCAGCTTCAGCAGTGCCCGTTCATAAGCGCCGTCAGCCAAAGCGTTGGAAATATCAAAGGTAGCCGCCGTCAAGGTTGGTTCCACCACAGTATCCACATCCAGCTTGGTGATAGCCTCTCCGCCTGCATAGGCAGTCAGCTTTTCAATTTCACCTACCAGGGCACTGAGAGAATTGTCCTTGAGAAAGGCCAGATAGTCCGCTGTGGCGTTATCAATGACTTTGCCGCCTTTGCGGGCCTGCCGCTGAATCCAACTGCGCATTTCGCTGCCAGACTGCTTGCGAAATTCCACAGCCAACGCATATTGTGACAGTGCGGCGTGCAGCCTTTTCAGCCGTTTATCTGGGCTGTAGTCCACAGTATCGTAAATAAAAATCAGACAGCAGTAATCCGGCAAGTCTTCCAGGATGGAGATAATTTTTTCTCGAGATGTGTCTGACTCCTTATAGAGGTCCACGTCCTCCACCAGAATCAGGGTACGTTCTGCCATCATAGGCATGGCTTCCACAGCGGCAGATACTTGATCCCAGTCCAGAGAGTCCTTGCGGAACCGATGAAAATTGAACTCCGCAGCCGGACCATCCAGGAGCTTTTTACGGATTTGCCCCAGATAGGCTTCCCGGAGATAGGCCTCTTCCCCGTAGAAGAGATAGCAGGAGCGCAGCGCATTCTGCTTGATCTCCGCCTTTAACTGCTGATAGGCCTCATTATCTGTAGATGGCTTTTTTGCCATGAAAGTTACCTCCGAATGGTAATATTACCGCATTGGTCCGTGCGATAGACGGACGCCCCCGACTGCCGCAGCCGCTCCAGCGTTTCCGCTGCCGGATGCCCGTAGGAATTTTCCGCACCGACGGAGATCAAAACCAGTTCTGGTGTCAACTGCTCCAGCAGCGTATCTCCGGTGGAGGTGGCGGCTCCATGATGGCCTGCCACCAGAACTTCAATAGCAGAAAGGCTCTGACGGTTCAGCAGTATCCGTTCTGCGGTGGTATCCATATCGCCGGTCATAAGTACATCAAATTGATCATACCGCCAATGGGCCGACAAACTGCCGTTGTTCCCGTCTATAGCAAAAACCGGCGCATAAACCGACAATACCGAAGCGCCGAACGTCATGGTCAGATCCTGCTTTACGAAGTACACTTGTGTTCCAGTTTCCTCCGCGGCGGCTACAATCTGCGCCTGCATATCGCCGTCATCAGCTGTTGCAGGCAGATAAATGGTATCGACCCTCACAGAACGAAGCAATTCCGGAACTCCACCGGCGTGATCGCTGTCGTAGTGACTGACCAATAGGACGTGGAGCCGGAATCGTCCAGCGGAATGGAGAAAGCTGACGGCGCGAGCGGCGGGACGGTCTTCCCCACCACAATCGTACATGGCGGAAATACCCTTGGATTCCACATAAATGCACTGCCCCTGTCCCACATTCAGCATGGTTACAGATAACTGCGCCCGGTCATATTCCAGAGAACTCAGCAGCAGACAGCCTAGGAATGAGCAACCGATGGCGGCAACCGGTATCCAAAGCCGGATGGATTGCGCAAAGTCCAGCAGCAAGACCAGTACGATACCATAAAACAGAACCAGAAAAATGAGAGCGTATCCATTGTCCATGGTCATCCAGGCGAACGGCAGACCGGCCACCCAACGGGTCAATCCCATGGTCATACCGATCAACCATTGCAGCGGATACGATAAAACTATAGCCATCGGCATAGAGAGCAAACTGATCAGTGCCGCAATCATGGAAAGCAGAAAACACGCGGGAATCAACGGCACGATCACAGCTCCGCTCAAGGGTGTGACGAGAGAAAAGCTGTCAAAATATAGCAGACTCAATGGCATGGTCAGCGGAATGACTGCAATAGAAGATGCGACGCCGGCACAGACCGGCCGTATCAGTTTGCGGAATATCCGGTGCTGGGACACAAGCCACTGTATGGGCTGCGATGTCCAAAACCGCTGAAAAATCCGGCTGGAGAACAGTAAAATACCAGTTACCGAGGTAAAGGACAACTGCAATCCCACATCCAGAATGGCTCTGGGATTAGGCAGAATGATCAGAAGCAACGCCAGTAATATCGTCGTCGGTATATCGTTATCTCGATGTGCCAAATATGCGATCAGCAATAAACTGAACATTATCGCCGAGCGGACCACAGAGGCCGTCATACCCACCGACAAAGCGAAAATCCAGATCAGAGGTAAACCGACAACAGAAGATTTCCAGCCGTACTGTCCTAACAACAGCATAATAGCGCCCATCAGAATGCCGATGTGCATTCCGGAGACAGCCACGATATGATTGGTGCCTGACTGGCTCAGCTGTGTCTGAAATAGTTCAGACAGGCCGCCGCGGTCACCGCTGAGCAGTGCTACGGCGTAGCCCTTTTCAACTTCCGGCAACAGTTTTCCCAACTGCTCCTGGAGAATATGCGAAAAATACAGTGGCCAATATCGGACGGGAATCGAATCGGCTTTTTGAACTTGGTGCCGATCATACAGACGCATCGTAAAGTCCACGCCGCGCGTCCCGTAAAAGAGATCTTCTTCTCCCCAGTAGGTATCGGTGGATTGCAGTTTTACCAAGCCGTGAACCATATCGCCTGGTTTCAGTGATAAATCATATTCACCGTAGAGTACAGCAGTGAATGAATGGCCATCTACCACGCCGGAAACGGTCGTAGCGGTACCATATGCCGTGGTCCTGCTGTATGCGGCAGCCTCCATTGACAATGTTCGTACACGGCCATCGTAGTCATCCGTCCAGCGTACCTCCCGCTGCACATAGGACCAGGACCAGACCAAACCAATGGAAGCGCCCAGGGCTACCAACCCGAGCCGTATGGACCATGGACAGCGCAGCAGAAACAGTACCACAGCCACAGCCAGCAAACTGCCCGACAGTACCGTACCATATGGCAGGCCCATCATATTGAAGAGGACTGCCCCGGAAAAACCGGCAGCAAATAGGGCCAAAATTCGCACATTCTCACCTCAGACCCATTCTACCATTTTCCGGTCTCATACGCAAGCAAAACAGGGACGCCACTGAAGCGGCGTCCCTGCGTACGGCTGGTTTAGTTGAACGAACCCAACTGTTTACCGGAAAGGACATGGAAATGAATATGATGCACCGTCTGTCCGGCAATTTCGCCGCAGTTGGTGACCACACGGAATCCATCGGCAAATCCCATTTCTTTGGCCAGCTTTGCAATGACCATATAGATATGGCCAATGACAGGGGCGGTTTCCTCCGTCACCTCGGCGGCCGATGCAAAATGAACCTTGGGAATCACCAGAAAATGTGTGGGGGCCATGGGAGAAATATCATAAAAGGCGTAGCAAATTTCATCCTCATAGACCTTGTTGGAAGGGATTTCCCCGGAAATGATCTTACAGAACAGACAGTCAGACATAGTACAGTCCCCTTTCTATTGCGTTACAGTCCCAGCTTTTCGGCCACCAGATTGTCCACCGTGGCCAGAGCGTCATCCAGCTTCAGAACATCGGTGCCGCCGCCCATGGCAGAGTCAGGCTTGCCGCCGCCCTTGCCGCCGCAGATGGCAGTGATGCTCTTGATGATCTCACCGGCTTTGATGCCCTTGGCGACAGCTTCCTTGCCGCAAACAGCCAGGAAGGTGATTTTGCCGTCGTTAACTGTGGACAGAACGGCCACCACATTGGCCTGCTTGTCTCGAAGCATATCGCCCATCTGGCGCAGCTTATTGGCGTCGGCATTGGGCAGCGTGGCGGTGAGCACCTTCAAATCGCCCACGGCATGGCCACCCATGAGGAAGCGCTCCGATTCACCGGCCGCCTCTTTGGCCTTAAACTGCTCCACCATGCGGCGCAGCTCCCGCAGTTCTGCAATGGTCTGCTCAGCCTTTTCCCGCAGTTCGCCGGGCTTGGTCTTGAGCACGGCAGCAGCTTCAAACAGTTTCTCCTGATTGTGATTCATGGTTTCCAGAGAAACGGCGCCAGTGGTAGCCTCAATGCGGCGAACGCCGGAGGCCACAGAGAACTCACTGGTGATGTGGAAGACACCAACTTTGGCGGTATTGTCCAGATGGGTGCCGCCGCAGAACTCCACAGAGAAGCCGTTGCCCATCTCCACAACGCGGACCACGTCGCCATACTTCTCGCCAAACAGGGCGATGGCGCCGCGCTCCTTAGCCTTCTCAATGGGCATTTCCTCGGTGATGACGGGATATCCCTCCAGCACCATCTCGTTTACCATGGCAGACACACGGCTCAGCTCTTCTGCTGTCAGTGCGGAAAAATGGGTAAAGTCAAAGCGCAGGCGGTCGGGCTCCACCAGAGAACCGGCTTGATGGACGTGATCGCCCAGAACAGCGCGCAGCGCTGCATCCAGCAGATGGGTGGCGGAGTGCGCACGCATAATGGCCTTCCGGCGGACGGGATCAATCTGAGCCCGAACGGTATTGCCCAATTTCAGCGTACCCTCCACCAGCTTACCACTGTGCATAAACTTGCCGCCCTTGTTTTTCTGGACGTCGGTTACCTGGAAGCAGCAGCCGTGCTCACCATCAATGACAATCTGGCCGTGGTCAGCAACCTGGCCACCCATTTCCGCGTAGAAGGGCGTCTTGTCCAGAACCACGATGGCGTCAACGACGGGCATCAGCTCCTCGGCTTGTTCGTTTTCCACTACCAGAGCTACCACCTTGGCATCGGTGACGGTGCCGGTTTCATAGCCCACAAACTGGGTCTCGGGGACGTCCTTGCCGAACTCTACACCGGCCCAGCCTAAATCGCCCAGGGCCTCACGAGCCTTTCTGGCGCGCTGACGCTGCTCGTCCATCAGAGCCTTGAAGCCGTCCTGGTCCACGGTCATGCCCTGCTCCTCCACCATCTCCATGGTCAGATCAATGGGGAAACCGTAGGTATCGTACAGCTTGAACGCATCGGCGCCGGAAAAGACCTTTTCGCCCTTCTCCTGATGGCCCCGCAGCATTTCGTTGAAGATGTTCATGCCGCCATCAATGGTTTTGGCGAAGTTCTCTTCCTCGGTACGGATGACCTTGGTGATATAGCCCTGGCGCTCCCGCAGCTCGGGATAGTGACCTTCATTCTCGTGAACCACCGTATCACAGACTGTATACAGGAAAGGCTCATTGACGCCCAGCAGCTTGCCATGGCGGGCGGCGCGGCGCAGCAGACGGCGCAGAACGTAGCCGCGGCCCTCATTGGACGGCAAAACACCGTCGCAGATCATAAAGGTGGCGGAGCGGATATGGTCGGTGATGACGCGGAGAGAAACATCTTTGGCATTGGATTCACCGTAGTGGGCATGAGTAATTTCGCTGACCTTGTTGGTGATGTTCATGACGGTGTCCACGTCAAACAGAGAGGCGACATCCTGGCACACGCAGGCCAAACGCTCTAGGCCCATGCCGGTATCGATGTTCTTCTGCTTGAGTTCGGTATAATGGTTCTCACCGTCGTTGTCGAACTGAGAGAACACCACGTTCCACACCTCAATATAGCGGTCGCAGTCGCAGCCTACGGTGCAGCCGGGTTTGCCGCAGCCCCACTTCTCTCCGCGATCATAGTAGATCTCAGAGCAAGGGCCGCAGGGGCCGGAACCATGCTCCCAGAAGTTATCCTCTTTGCCGAACTTGAAAATGCGTTCAGCAGGAATGCCGATCTCCTCATTCCAGATACGGAACGCTTCATCGTCAGCGGGGGTAGTCTCATTGCCGGCAAAAACAGAGGGATAGAGACGGTTGGGGTCCAGCCCTACCCACTCGGGAGAGGTCAAAAACTCCCAGGCCCAGTGAATTGCCTCCTTTTTGAAATAATCGCCGAAAGAGAAGTTGCCCAGCATTTCAAAGTAGGTGCCGTGGCGGGCAGTCTTGCCGATGTTCTCAATGTCGCCGGTACGGATACACTTCTGGCAGGTGCAGACGCGATGGCGGGGCGGCTCCTGCTCACCGGTGAAGAAGGGCTTCATGGGCGCCATGCCGGAGTTGATCAGCAGCAGGGACGCATCATTCTGGGGAATCAGGGAAAAGCTGGGCAGGCGGAGATGGCCCTTTGTCTCAAAGAATTTCAGGAACATTTCGCGGAGCTCATTGAGTCCGTATTTTTTCTGTGCCATGGGTTTGGATACCTCCATTATTCAATCGCTTGCAGTGCAATAAAAAAACGCTTCGCCCCAAAACAGGGGCGAAGCGGCTGCTTCACGGTACCACCCTGATTACCCGGAAAACCGGTATCTCAGCCATCGGATATCGGGGATGAACCGGGCCGCTCCTCACGGCCTGCTCGGAAGTGGCTGCGATTTTTTCCAACCAAGGGGCTTGCACCGTCTCCCCTCTCGCTTGGGCCTTTCAAAACCGCTCGTTTCCTCATTGCACTGCGTATTTTCTTTCCTATTCTATCACAGTTTTTTCGTTTGTCAATGGGTTTCCCCATTAAATCAGCCACCGGCGTACAACAGGAATACGGGACAATACCGCATAAACCGCCAAAGACAGCGCCAGGATCAAAAAGCTGAACAGAGGAATCGACAGTAGACACGGCAGCTGTGTTACCCGATTCAGAACCATATAATAGAATAGCACATGAACCAGATAGACGCAGAATGAACCGCGGGATATGTATCGGCATACCGCTCGGATTCGCTCTGTGTGCGGCGCGTGGCTGAGACAGACACCGTAAGCGCCAGCGGCCATCATGGCGACGCCCGGGCTCATTCCCTGCAAAAACTGCTGGTAAAATTGCTCCTGCTCCATGGAATTCCACCAGGAGCCGCCCCAGGTCAGCGCAAAGCCTGCTGACCACAGGATAACCGAAGTTCGGGGGCTGAGCGGATATTTCTGCAAATAGTATCCTAAAATCCCGTAGCCGATGGCGGCATATGTCATATTCATGGCCCATTGTGCGGGAATCCCACCCAGTAGACGGAACGGCCAGAAGGTCCGGACGGTAGGATATAAAATACCTAACGCGCACCAGACAGCAATAATATAGTTCAGCTGCTCCCGGTTGGCGTTACGAATGAGGAGACGGGTTACCGGCAGAAACAGGTACACCAAAAGGATAATATGCAGATAATACAAATGGAACTCATGCCGGAACAGGATAATATCTTTGATACTCCGCACCAGTGCCACCGTTGTAAAGGTTCCCTCCATATACAGGTGATAGACCGCATAGAATGCGGCCCAGAAAAAGAGTGCCAGAACAAGACGCAGCATGGAGTGAAAGAACAATTTTTTCAGTCCCAACTCCTTTTGCGGAGACAAAAGCAGCGCTCCGCTGCACATCAGAAACAGTGGAACCGCCGGGCGGGCCAATGCACCCCAGAACAGTGCCGCATTCCAGTCAAAGGATGCAAACACTGTGTAGCCCGGCGAACAGGTGTGAATGATGATGACGCAGACAATGGCAATGGTTTTGACGAGATCGACGCTGTAGTTTCTCTCTGCCACGTTCTTTCTCTCCCTTTTTGTATACTTATGCAGTAAACACAAACTGTTTCAGACGGGAAAATGCTTCTTCCAGCAGCGTTTTGGGCAGTGCTACATTCATCCGGATATGACACTTGCCGCCGAATTTCCGGCCGTCCTGCCATCCGACGCCCACATCGCTCCCCTGCATCAATAGCTGGTCCAAAGAGATGCCGTGTTCTTTACACCAGCCGGCACAGTCCAAATACAGCAAATAGGTAGCCTGCGGCATGGCAACTTCTACGCCGGGGAAGTACTCCCGAATGAACGATACTGCATAATGAACATTATCAGAGAGCACCTGCCGCAGTTCCAGCATCCACCGGGCACCCTGTTCAGAATAGGCTGCGGTCAGGGCGTGCATCGTCATCACGTTCATATGATTATAGAACGAGAGCCCGGCCTCCTGCTCCACCCGGTCTCGAAGGCGGGGATTGTAGATAATGCGATAACTGCCAATCAGGCCGGCCAGATTGAAGGTCTTGGATGGCGCATACAAACTGATGGTCCGCAGTTTGGCATCTTCAGATATGGAATGGGTGGGAATGTGCCGGTTACCATCCAATAACAAATCAGACCAGATCTCATCGGAAATTACATAAACATCGTATTTTTGGAACAGCTCCATGGCCCGTTCCAACTCCCACCGTTCCCAGACACGGCCCGAAGGATTGTGGGGCGAGCAGAGAATGGCGGCATGGATATGATTCTCCCGGATGGCCTGTTCCATCTGGTCGAAATCCATGCGCCATACGCCATCTTCATCCCGAACCAGCGGGCTGAAAACCATATTGTAGCCGTTGGCCTTTAATACACGGGTAAATCCCACATGGCCCGGCGTATGGAGCAGCACGGGTCCACCCTTGGGACAGATAGCCGCCATGGCGCTGACAATGCCGCCCAGAACGCTGTTATCATAGGCGATAGCCTCTCTGGGAATTGGTGCTGTCCCCTTCTGCGTCTGATGCCATTGGGAGATGGCCTCATAATATGCGTCCGATGGTTGGAAATACCCATAGACAGGGTGTGCGGCCCGGCGTACCAAGGCTTCCGGTACTGCCGGGACAGTGGCAAAATTCATATCGGCAATCCACATAGGGATACAGTCGAATCCCGATTTGGGCGGCTGGGGTGCATTGCCTTGGCCCAAATTGTCCACGGCTTGTGCATCCCAGCCGTGGCGATTGATCACTGAGGTAAAGTCAAACTCCATGACAAACGCTCCTTTGCAAAGCGGCTCCGGAAATCCGGAGCCGCAGTTATTTATTTGCCGGACAGCGCCACAGCATGGCGCAGAATAGACCAAGCTGGAACTGCCTTGGGCAATTTCATACGAAATTCCATTTGGGGCGTTCGCGGCTCTGCCAAGGGATTGCCGTCCAAGTCTTTCATCATGGGAACGGTGAAGGAAAAGGGTTTTGTGTCCGGCCCCACCAGCTCTACTGTATCTCCAGCGGCAAATTTATTGCGCAGACTGAGTGTGGCATTACCCTGATTATCGCAGGCTGTCACCATTGCAATGACCTGCCATTCCCGAAGATACCGTGCACTCTCAGTATACTGACCTGGTTCGCCGTAGTAAAAGCCGGTAGAATAGTGGCGGTGGCTGACATGCTCTACTTCATCCCGCCAGACCGGGTCCACAGGACGGCCTGCGGCCACATCGTCCAGCACATGGCGATATGCACCGGTGACAATGGCAGCGTAGTAGGCAGACTTGGCCCGGCCTTCCAGCTTGATGCAGTCCACTCCTGCGTCCATCAGATCGTCCAGATGGTCGATCATACACATATCCCGGGAATTCATAATATAGGTACCTTTTTCGTCCTCAAAGACCGGGAAATACTCCCCGGGCCGTTTTTCTTCCACCAGTGCGTACTGATAGCGGCAGGGCTGGGCACAGGCACCACGGTTGGAGTCGCGGCCGGTCATGTAGTTGGAAAGCAGGCAGCGGCCGGAATAGCTGACGCACATGGCGCCATGGGCAAAGGTTTCCAACTCCAACTTCTTGGGCGTATTGGACCGGATGGTGCGGATTTCCTCTAAAGTCAGTTCCCGTGCCAACACGACTCGCTTAGCGCCCAATTCATACCAGGCAGTGGCACAAGCGTCGTTGGCAATGGACACCTGGGTGGACACATGACGTTCACAGTTGGGAGCGTATTTTGCTGCCATCTGAAAAACGCCCAGATCTGCCATAATCAGCGCATCCACCCCTGCGTCATTGAGCCGTTCCAGGTGGGCGGGCAAGTGTGTAATTTCGTCACAACGGGGCATGGTGTTGACCGTTGCATGGACGCGGACGCCGTGGCTGTGGGCGTACTCCACCGCCACGGGCAGCTCCTCGTCGGTAAAATTACCGGCGAAGGAGCGCATGCCGAAGCTGGTGCCGGCCAGATACACGGCGTCGGCGCCGTAGAGAACGGCAAGGCGCAGCCGTTCCATATCGCCGGCCGGGGCCAGCAGTTCCGGTTTCTTTCTCATTCTGCATCATTCTCCAGTTGGGCAAGGAATTGCTCATGCTCCTGGTTGGTTTCGGAGAAGTGGTGGGTACCATCCGTATCCAGGGCATAGAAGAAGTAATCGGTATTTTCAGGATTCAGTGCTGCTTGAATGCTGGACAGACCCGGATTGGCGATGGGACCGACGGGCAAACCAGGGTACCGGCGAGTATTGTAGGGACTGTCCACCATCAGATCCTCTGCTGTCAGGGTTTCCTTATGCTCACCCAACGCATAGAGCACGGTAGCGTCGATTTGCAGCAGCGGATAGTCTTTGCTGCAAAGACGGTTATAGATGACGGAACTGATCAAAGGTGATTCGGATACAGAGGCGGTCTCTTTTTCAATCAGCGATGCGACAATCACAATTTTGTGGAGGTCCATTTGACCAGCGGCAATTTCTTCGCTGCTGAAACCGTTGGCTTCCATGCGAGCTGTCAGTTCCTGGTTCAGCGTATCGATGGAAGTTTTCATATCCTCAGTAAATTTCCGCTGGAAATTGTCGAGGAACTTTTCCAATACCCGTTCCGGATCGTCGCCTACCGCACCGTCGGGCCACGTCCAATCGACGTTGCTGTTATCTTTTTCCGATTTGACCGAGTAGAACTCGTACGTATCCGGGAACAGGTAGCCCTCCAGCCGGTTTTTCTTTCCGTAGGGCAAGCTCTGCAAAAAGTCATAGGAAAATTGACTGTTGGCCGCAGCGTCGTAAAGGTCTTCAGCGCGGCAGACACCCTCCTGCTCCAACATGGTAAAAATCTGATCGCAGCTGTAGCCTTCGGGGATGGTCACGGTACGGGTAATCCGGTTGGAGTTACCGGACATACCGCTGACCAGTGCATGATAGTCATATACATTGTTGAGTTCATACGTACCGGGGACAATTTTTTCCTCGGCATTGGAGAACCAACAGTAAAAGCGGAACAGCCACGGCAGATCGATGAGATCATTGGCCTTCAGGGTATCCACAATGTCGGCTATGGTGTCATTTTCACCTACAGTAATGCTGACCGACCGATCCGGCTTCGTCAGAGCCATGACATCGTCGGCACAGTGCCAGCCGGCAAAGGCCAACAGCACCGAAGCGGCCACGACGGACAACACATAGATCAAAACCCGCCATCCGGCTGCCAAACGCTTCTTCGGCGGCTTAATGGGTTCCTCCGGTTCCTCTTCCTCCTGTGTCCAATCCGCATAGATATCGGGGATCTTCGGTTGAAACACTTCTTTTTGATAAGACTGCGGTGCGGAATACTCCGGTTCTTGCGGCCGCCCGGACCGCATGATCCGATCCGCATAGTCCAGCTCTTCTCTGGTACTCTTAATGAGTTCGTCCACATCATCCCCTGCCAGACGTACCAGGTCCGGGTCGTGGTTCAAATCTCTGAGCCAGCGTTCATCTGCCATACAATAACTCCGTTTCTGTAGGGGTTCAGGACTGTGCTTCCGTCAGCAGCATACCGGCGGCCACTTGTGCGGCAGCTTCTGCACCGCACAGTATCTCTGCCAGTTTCCAACCAAACAGCATCGCTGTGCCGGGACCGCGGCTGGTGATCAGGCGGCCATCTACCACTACGGGTGCATCCGGAACATACCGGCAATCACCCAACTGCGGCTCCGTGCCGGGATAGCCAGTGACGGTTTTGCCGGAAGTCAGGCCCAGACGGGCCAGCACCGTGGGCCCGGCGCAGATGGCAGCCACATACTTTCCGTCGTTCCAGGCCTTGCTGACGGCAGCCAGCGCCGTTTCCGAACCGTTAATGGATGCCACACCACCCAAACCGCCAGGCAGTACAATCATATCCATGGCATCCAGATCCATTGCTTCCACCGTGCAGTCTGCGGTAACGGTAATATTATGGGAACCGGTGATCTGAAGGCCGCCGATACCAGCTGTCTTCACTTTGACGCCGCAACGGCGCAGAATATCTACCGGGGCTATGGCCTCGACTTCTTCGAATCCGGTTCCAAGAATGACATATACCATAATTTATTCCTCCATACAGTCCAATACAGTTGTATAAATCTCGAGTGCGATTTCCTCTGCCGGTCGGATTACACCGTTGCGGACACAGTCAATGGTGGTCCAGCCGCAGAAATGGGCGGTATCTCGAGCGGTATCGTAGCAGTGGCGCAGATACCCCTCGTCCAGTTCATGGATATCGGCAGAGCTGCCGCTGGTGCATTGCCGGTGCTGCATTAAAATTAAGGTTTGCTCCACCGGCATGTTGAGCCACAGGACCCGATCCGGTCGGGGCAGTTCCATGCGTTCATATTCCAATTCCTCCAGCCAACGGAGAAAGTCATGCTTCTCCCCTTCTGGCAGCTTGCCCCCCTGATGAATGGCATTAGAAGTTGTGTAGCGGTCGGCGATGAGGACGCCGCCGTTACGGTAGTACTCTCCCCAATCCTGCAAATAGGATGCATAGCGGTCCACGGCATAAAAGGTGGATGCTGCGTAGGCGTTAACGGCGTTCGGGTCCTGGCCAAAAGCACCGCCCAGATACAGACGAATCAATGCTGAGGACTCCTGATCATACCGAGGAAACCGCAGTTGTCGAAAGTCTTTGCCCTCCCGGGCAAGCCTCTCCGTCAGCAAACGGACTTGGGTGGACTTTCCGCAGCCGTCAGTACCCTCCAAAACAATTAGTTTTCCCATGTTCAGGCACCTCTCAGACGTTTGACTGTCACAGCCACCACAAATTTCGGTAGCCGCAGCATGCGTTTCCAGCGACGCGGCTCTTTGCACAGCCGGTAGAACCACTCCATACCGATGCGGATGACCCAGTCCGGCGCTCGTTTGAACGTACCGGCAAATGCATCCAGAGAGCCGCCCAGCCCGATCATCAGGGACACATTCAAATCCTGTACATGGGCCTGCATAAACCGTTCCTGTTTCGGAGAGCCGAGACAGACAAAGAGTACATCGGCTCCGGCACGGTTGATGGCATCCACCACAGGGGCTTCCTCTTTGAAATAGCCGTCAGCCATTCCGCAGATTTGCAGCTTTGGGCAGTGGGCCAACATATTCTGGGCTGCCAACTCTGCAACACCGGGCTTGCTGCCCAATAAGTAGAGCGTTTTCCCATGTTGCTCCAAAATGGGGAGCAAATGGGTGGCAAAATCGACACCGGAGACTTTTTCCTTCAAAGGCGTTCCCAAAATCTTCGCTCCCAGCAGGACTCCCACGCCGTCGGGCAACACCAAGGCGGCATTGTTGAGCAGCTGTTGGAAGGAGGCGTCGCCCATGGCCTCATATACGATTTCGGGGTTGGGCGTTACACAGTAGACAGTCCGGCCTTCTGCCAGGATCGCCTCGGCCTGTTCCAGCGCTTCGTTCATGGTGACATTGTCGAACTGGACGCCCATTACATCAATTTTCACAGAGAATACCTCCAGATTTTGCGTTACATACAGCGCTATCATACCATAGAGCCACCCATTTGTCCATGGTCTCAACAACTTCCATGGTGTGAAATGGGCAGAAGCATGGAGGAGACAGTGTTGCTCAAATTGTACAGTGAAGCGCCTGTGGCGGCGTAAAAATCGGAGCATAATCAGCAGTTTGACAGTTTACATTTTCTTTTTACACAATTAAAATAATCATATGCCCATATTGCCAAAACGGATGCAGCGGCGCAAGTCCCTGCCTGCGGAGCAGTCCGGCAGTCCAATATTAAATGAGGTGTTCAATATGAGTAGTACTGTTAAGCGCATTGGTGTTTTGACCAGCGGTGGAGATGCCCCAGGCATGAACGCAGCCATTCGTGCCGTGGTCCGAAGCGCCATCTACCGCGGTATTGAGTGTGTCGGCATCCGGCGCGGATGGAATGGACTGATTCACGGAGATATTGTAAAAATGGATGCTGAAAGTGTCAATCATATTATCAGCAGTGGAGGCACCATTCTGTATACGGCCCGCAGTCAGGAATTTATGACAGAGGAAGGCCAAAAGAAAGCGGTGGATACCTGCAAGCTGTTGGGACTGGACGGCATCGTTGCCATCGGTGGCGATGGTACCTTCCGTGGCGCCCAGGCGCTATCCACCTACGGTATCCCCGTGGTAGGCGTGCCCGCCACCATTGATAACGATATCGCCTGTACCGATTACACACTGGGCTACGATACGGCATCCAACACCGCAGTGGAAGCTATTGATAAGCTGCGTGACACTATGCAGTCTCACGAACGCTGTTCTGTGGTGGAGGTCATGGGCCGCAATGCCGGCCACCTGGCCATGTATGTGGGTATTGCTGTAGGTGCCACGGCGGTTCTGGTTCCGGAGAAGCCTCTGGACTTTGAAAAGGACGTGATTGAGAAGATTCGCACCTCCAGACTGCGTGGTAAAACTCACTATATGATTGTGGTGGCTGAGGGTGTTTCCAGCGCCATGGAAATCGCACAAAAGATCAAGGAAACCATCTCACTGGATCCCCGTGTCACTGTTTTGGGTCATATTCAGCGCGGCGGCACGCCTTCTGCCCGTGACCGTGTGATGGCAACCCGGATGGGTTACCACGCCGTGCAGGTTTTGGCGGAAGGCCGTCAGAACCGATTGGTCTGTACGGTGCGCGGCATTTTGCAGGATGTGGATTTGGCCGAAGGCCTGTCCATGAAAAAGACCCTCTCCCAGCAACAGTACGATGTGCTGGAAGCCATGACAGGCGTCTGATTCTTATTAGATCACAAAGTATCATACCGGCAGCCCACCGGGCTGCCGGTACATTTTTACAAAGTGACGACAGGCGGATGGATATACCACCCGCCTGTCGTCGAAAGGAAGAAAAAAGAAGGAGAATATGAAAAAAGGTTGCCCAGCCGTGCCGTTATCTCTTTGTAACGAGGGGGCCTGCCTTGATGGTATCAGTGTATCTTGGGACTTTGAACAGGTCATGAACAAAAATGCAATAGTTTTTTAACGAAAAAGTTCAAAAATTATTGGCTGTTTGTTCATAATTCTTTCAAATTTACCGGTTATACTGCAATCATCAAAGACAGACCCACAGCATTCCAAAACTGCTGTGTTGCGTTATACACCTCTCTTTCTTCTCTCTCCCAGCGAACGGAACGACGTTGCCCTTGATGGGCAGCGTCGTTCTCTTTTTTTGAATTTAGGCAAGATTTACATATTATTGCACTGCCATTGTACTTTTTGTACAAAATACTGTTTAAAGTCCGCTCTAGGTCTGGACAGGCGTGTAATTATATGATACTGTAATACTGATATATGGCTGTTATGCTCTGACTACCGTTTTGTGCAGATGGCACAGGACTGGTATGACTGCGTAGGAACAGGCCGGAAATATGGGAGGACGGCGTCGCTGGCATGACTTGCTGCTTGAACACTCCTCCCCCAGTTCAGGTGCTTTGTGTACATTGTGCACTGGCATATAGATTGAAGGGCTGACCGCACTCCACTCCTTGCGGCCAGTTTCTGAAATTAAAGGAGGAAATCCCGCGTTACCTGCGGTGCGGCAGTGTGGAGACCTGTCGTAAAGCAGTCCGATGAATTGTATCGGCTGCGAGGCTGTTGCATGCGGAGGCACAACAGTTAAGGTAAGTACTTATGGCAAACCTGGTTTTGAAAAACATCAAGAAGATTTATCCCAACGCCGCCGGCGGCAAGAAGGTCAAGAAGAAGAAAGACCATGTGTCTGACGAGCCCAAGGCCAATCTGCAAATTACAGACGAAGGCGTCGTAGCTGTTCAGCAGTTCAGCCTGGATATTGCCGACAAGGAGTTCATTGTTCTCGTCGGTCCTTCCGGCTGCGGTAAGTCCACTACGCTGCGAATGATTGCCGGTCTGGAAGAGATTTCTGATGGCGAGCTGTACATTGGCGGCAAGCTGGTCAATGACGTGGCGCCCAAGGACCGCGACATTGCCATGGTTTTCCAGAACTATGCGCTCTACCCCCATATGACCGTTTATGAAAACATGGCGTTCTCCATGAAGCTGAAGAAAATGCCCAAGGACGAAATTGATAAGAAGGTTCGCGAAGCGGCTGCGATTCTGGATATTACACAGTACCTGGACCGCAAGCCCAAGGCTCTGTCCGGTGGCCAGCGGCAGCGTGTGGCAATTGGCCGTGCCATCGTCCGTGAGCCCAAGGTTCTGCTGATGGATGAGCCCCTCTCCAATCTGGATGCCAAGCTGCGTAACCAGATGCGTGCTGAGATCATCAAGCTCCGCCAGCGTATCAACACCACATTCATCTATGTTACCCATGATCAGACCGAGGCTATGACCCTGGGCGACCGCATTGTCATCATGAAGGACGGTTTCATTCAGCAGATCGGCACGCCTCAGGAGGTCTTCAACCACCCTGCTAATATCTTTGTTGCTGGCTTCATCGGTGTGCCGCAGATGAACTTCTTCAAAGACGCCAAGTTGCTTCTGGAGAACGGCCAGTACGCTGTGGAGATTTTGGGCCGCCGTTTCGTTCTAGGCACCCAGCAGCAGGAGGCACTCAAGGCTTCCAACCGTCAGCCCGGCGCCGTTGTTGCCGGTGTCCGTCCGGTCCATGTACAGCTGAAGCATGGAGGTATCCCCGCAAATCTGGAAGTTTGCGAAATGATGGGCAGCGAGCAGCATCTTCATGTTAACGCCAACGGTACGGAGATCATTGCAATTGTCTCTACCTTGGGTACCGGTAACCACACGGACAAGGTGGAGCTGGACTTCCTGCCTGAGTGCATCCACCTGTTTGACCCCAATACGGAGAAGAACCTGATTTGATGTAGGTAGCATTGTAGTTATGCATAACCCCGGACGTGAAACTCATGTCCGGGGTTATTTCTGTATTTAATGGCCGCATAGATGCGCTAAACCAGGTATATCTGTCAGTTCCACAGTACCTCGTGTCAGTTTTACCAAGCCTTCTGATTGGAAATATCGCAACATACGGGTGATGACTTCTCGAGCTGTTCCCAGATGATTGCCGATGATCTCATGGGTGATTTTCAACGTGGTATCGCCGCAGATGGCTTGTTCCTCCAGAAGAAATTCTGCCAGACGTTTGTCAAGACTCTTCCAAAGAATCTGCTCCACCAGCCACATGACATCGGAAAAATGGCTGGCCATGATTTCGTTGGTATAATTGGCCAGCGGCGCCGATTCTTCCATGATAGCCCGGTAGGTTTCCGGAGGAATCACCCAAAGATCTGTCTGCTCCTCTGCCTCCACCACGATTTCAAACGCAATGCTACGCAGCATACAGGACGCAGACAGCAAACACATATCCCGGTCGAACAGCCGGTATAGCGTCACTTCCCTGCCGTCTTCCGACAGAATGTATGACCGAAGGCGACCGCTGTGAATCAGCAGCACACCGGTACAGGATACGGCCCCATTGTGGACCGTCTCCCCTTTCTGAATTGTGCGCTCTGTGACAGAGTCCATCAGCAATGTCTGCTGTGCTGCGGTCAGCTTGTCCCATACGGGAAAAAACTGCGCAAATTCCATATATCTCACCTCATTACCAACCGGATTGGAAATCTAACCGGATTGCTGTTAGTATAAAAAAGGACAGTCTCCATGTCAATGCTGCACCCACTTCGGTGACAAAATCACGGATTTTTTCACCGCGGCTGGGTATACTGTCAATAAAAAAAGCTAGAAAGTCAGGAAATCTATATGAACCATATTTATGATATTCTCATTGTTGGTGGCGGACCTGCTGGATACACCTCTGCGCTTTACGCTGCCCGGGCCGGCCTAGATGCCATTGTTCTGGAAAAGCTGGCGCCCGGTGGACAAATGGCGCTGTCCCATCAGATCGACAATTACCCCGGGTTTGTTGATGGCATCGACGGTTTTTCTCTGGCACAGCAAATGCAGCAGGGCGCTGAACGCTTCGGCGCCCAAACGGTGATGACGGAGGTCCACTCTCTGGACTTGGCCGGTGATGTCAAAACCGCCCATACCAGCGACGGAGACTATCTGGGTCGAACAGTGATTCTGGCCACCGGTGCCAATCCCAGACCCCTGGGTATACCAATGGAGCGGGAGTTGGTAGGCCGTGGTGTCAGCTATTGCGCCGCCTGTGATGGTATGTTTTTCCGCAATCGTACAGTAGTTGTAGTGGGTGGCGGCAATTCGGCTGCTGCCGACGCTAAGTTGCTGTCCCGTGTGGCAAAGCAGGTAATCATTATCCACCGTCGTGATACCATGCGTGCAGATCAGATTGACCAGCAGGCGCTGGAAGAGGCCAACAATGTGCAGTTCCTCTGGGATTCTGTGGTGACGGAGCTGCTTCACGAAGACCGTATTACCGGTGTTCGCGTTCGGAATGTTAAGAGCAGTCAAGAGTCAGTGATTCCCTGTGAGGGTGTGTTTGTCAGTATTGGCCGGAAACCCGCCACCGAATTGCTGGACGGCCAGATTGCTCTGGACCGGAACGGCTACATCGACGCCGGAGAGTCTCTGGAAACCAATGTGTCAGGCGTTTATGCTGTGGGTGATGTACGGCGGAAAGATCTGCGGCAAGTGGTTACGGCGGTCTCCGACGGCGCTGCTGCGGTACACCAGATCGAAGCGTATTTGACTAAGGAGGGGCGGCCATGAAATGGACTCCCGGAAAACTGCTGCGTTATGTGCTCTTTATTGGCATCGGTGCAGGATTGGGCTGGGTGTATTACCGATTTTGGGGCTGCACCAGCGGTTGCGCCATCACATCCAGTCCCGTCCGAACTATGGTCTATACCGCATTGATTGGCGGACTTTTAGGCGTCGTCACGGAGAAAACGGCGTAGACGGCGTAGAGAGCGTTCCATGGAGAAAACAGTCTGGCTCATGGGAATTAACAATTCCGATGGCCTGAAGATATGCGTAAAGGATAGTAGTACCCACAAACTTCATTCCTCGCTGCTGCAAATCCTTGGAAAGTGTGTCGGAAAGGTCAGAATGGGTCTTCCCTGTTTCCATGCGGATCACCCCATCCCAAAAGGTTTTTAAATATGCGAGAAAGCTGCCGTGTTCTGCGATGATATCCAGGAATACGGCAGCGTTGCAGATGGCGGCCAGAATCTTCCGCCTGTTGCGCACAATGCCCGTGTCCTGCATCAGCCGTTCCACCGTTTCTGTGTCATAGTTTTGGATGATCTCCGGGTCAAAGTTACTAAATGCCCGACGAAAGTGTTCGCGTTTGTTCAGAATGCATTCCCAGGATAATCCGGCCTGGAAGGATTCCAGCACCAGCATTTCAAAAAGATACCGGTCATCGAATTGTGGAACGCCCCATTCTGTATCGTGGTAGGCCACATAGACCGGATTACTTTCATTACACCAAAAGCACCGCTGCATGATCGTTCACCTGCCATACTGTTTCTATTGTTTTTTAGTATAGTTCCTGCTGGCCTATCTGACAAGATATTTAGGAAAAAATACTCTGGACACCAGTGCGCATCGGATGTATAATGAGTAACCGTTGCTACAGTGGCAACAGATTCCAGCATCGATAAGAGGAGACATCATCCCATGCGAAAAGACCTGACCGCAGGAAAACCACTGCACCTGATTTTGACGTTTGCCATTCCCATGCTGATGGGTATGCTGTTTCAGCAATTCTATAATCTGGTGGATACCATGATTGTCGGAAAGTTGTTGGGCGCCCAGGCTTTGGCGGCCGTCGGGTCTACCGGTGCCATCAACTTTCTGGTAATCGGCTTTTGTATGGGATTGTGCAATGGTTTTTCTATTCCGGTTGCCCAGCAGGTCGGTGCCAATGACCTGAGCACCATGCGCCGTTTTGCCGCCAATGCCGCATATCTTTCGGCGGCCTTTGCTGTGGTCCTGACCACTGTGACCGCCCTCCTTTGTGAACAGATTCTGCGGTTGATGCAGACGCCGTCGGATATTTTTGATAACGCCAACCGCTATATTTTTATCATTTTTCTGGGCATTCCCACCACATTTCTCTATAACCTGCTGGCCGGTATCATCCGGGCACTCGGCGACAGCAAAACGCCGGTGTATTTCTTGGCACTGTCGTCCATCCTTAATATTTTCCTGGATTTTTCCCTGATTCTCTGGTTCCATATGGGCGTGGCTGGTGCGGCGGTTGCCACAGTGGTGTCCCAGGGCATTTCTGGAATTGCCTGTTTGTTCTATATGCGGAAAAAATTCCATGTCCTGAAAATGACCGGAACAGAACGGCGTATAGATGCTCAGCTCTGTATGCGGCTTTGCTATATCGGGCTACCCATGGGATTGCAATACTCCGTCACCGCTATCGGATCCACCATTTTGCAGACAGCTGTTAATACGCTGGGTACCCTCAGCGTGGCTGCTGTCACTGCCGGTACCAAGTTGTTTCAGCTGTTGTGCTGCCCGCTGGACGCTCTGGGCAGCACCATGGCGATTTACTGCGGCCAAAATGTTGGCGCTGGTAAGCTGAATCGTCTGGGACAGGGCCTTCGGGCCAGCGCGGTCCTGGGTCTGGGCTATTCCCTGCTGGCGTTCGGCACTATGGCCTTGTTTGCCCCACAGGCTACTATGCTGTTTATGGATCCCACCGAAGCAGAGTTGGAGCGCATTATCTCTCTAACCAGTCAATACATTGTCACACTGACCGCGTTCTTTTTCCCGCTGGCGCTTGTCAACGCGGTCCGATTTTCCATTCAGGGCATGGGCTTCAGCGTTTTTGCCATCTTTGCCGGTCTTCTGGAAATGGTGGCTCGTACTGTCATCGCTTTGTGGTTTGTTCCCCGATTTGGTTTTAATGCCGTCTGCTTTGCTTCGCCGATGGCGTGGATTGCGGCTGACCTGTTCCTGATCCCGGCCAGTATGCGGTGTATTGCAGTGCTGCGCCGTCGTTTACAGCCGTCCCCGCTGCTCAACAAGGAATAATAAATAACCCTGGTGGAATCGCTGCCTTATAGTGGTTCCACCAGGGTTATTTTACGCTAGTTGAAAACAAATGAGATTAAACTTGGCATAAAATGAGTAAATTATTCCATAAAGCTATGGTTACTGCGGTTATAACCGAACCTTACCGCTACGTGCTTTCCCGTACTCTTTTTTATGGGCTGTGATCATATACACTGTTTGCTGGATCAGCCATAGGAGACCAACCAGAAAACAGGCAAAGGGCGTCACCATATCAAACAGAGCTAAAAGGGCCAACAGCACCATGGCAACGGGATAGACTCGGTTCATGGTCAAAAACGTCTGATAGCTGCATTGTCCGATTAACTGCTGTTCCGCTTCGTCGCAGCTGCCGTACCAGTCTTTTTGGAATCTAGTATCCCATACACTGCCGCGCTTTTCAGGATACAAAACTTTGATGGCACTTATGGTTTTGGATTGAATGGTTACGGTCCAGGCGACCTCCACAAGCAGTAGCAGGATAGAAGGCCCAATGGGGGCGAAGTAACTCAGCGCCATAGCGACAACCGCATAAACCGATGTAATGCCGCTGAAGACCATGGACAGCTCTAAAAGCCGGTCAGCTGCACGGAACTCCTCCTCCTCTTCTGTATGGGGTAGCTGCCGCTTCCCAGCCACATAGTAACCGGTACTAAGTACTAACAGCACCGCGCCGGGTAGATACCACCAGGGACCAAATCCGGCCAGTAGGTGTTCCAATTCGGCCATCCACTCTATCGCGCTGGTACCGGCTTTCACCAGAGCCAGCCCGGCGCCTGCGCCCAGCAGACCGCACCCTGCGATCACCAGAAAAAATCGAAGGGCAATTTGTTTTTTTGTTCTTTCTGCTTTCATGCTTCTTCCTCCCCGGTGAGATAAAAGACCTCTTCTACCGATTTTCCGAATACCCGGGCAATTTTCAGTGCCAGTGTGATGGACGGGTTATAATCACCGCGCTCAATGAGACTGATGGTTTGCCGGGACGCGCCCACCAAGGTCCCCAGCTCCTGCTGGTTGAGGCCACCGGCTGCCCGAAATTCCTTGAGCCGATTTCCCAATGGCATGTGCAGCCCTCCTTTGACAAATATGCTTTCCAATATGACAAAGATCATTGTCATACATAGCATAGCATTGACAAAGATGTTTGTCAATAGGTGAGATAAAAAATTGCAGGAGCGGTTTGCTCCTGCAATGACAGATTAACCGTAAACGGCTTGGATATTCTCCAGAATCTCCACATCGGCTGGACAGAATTCGTATTGCGGAATTTCTGGTACGGTAATCCAGCGAATATCATTATGCTCCAACATTTGAGGTGTGCCCTGCCGGATTGCTGCCAGAAACAGCGTCAGGTGTACCGTCAGGTCCGGATACTGGTGCTGTACGTCCATAAAGGGTGCGCCGATCTCTAATTCGATGTTCAATTCTTCCCGGCACTCCCGAATCAACGCCTGTTCTTTCGTCTCTCCCGGCTCCACTTTGCCGCCTACAAACTCCCACAGGAGTCCACGGGCTTTGTGGGCCGGTCGCTGACAGATCAAAAATCGGTCGCCGTCCCAAATCAGCGCTGCCACCACTTCCACCATGTTATCGTAACCTCCCAATCAGTTGTGCACCATGTTCCCGGAGCCACCGGCGGTGGACCGCATACTCTGGCATGACCCGCGCCACATGGGCCCAAAATTCGGCGGAGTGATTCATTTCCAGTCGATGGCACAATTCATGGACAACGACATAATCCGCTGCTTCCGCTGGACAAAGCATCAAAAGACAGTTAAAATTTAGGTTGCCCTTGGTTGAACAGCTGCCCCACCGGGAAACTTGATGGCGGATGGTGATGCGTCCATAGGTGACGCCCACCAGCGGCGCAAAGTATGCTGCCCTCGCAGACAACACCCTTTTTGCTTCTTCTGTCAGCGCCCGCAGTTCGGCTTCTGTCAAAGGCGGTGCCGCATTCTTCTGCCGCTGTTGCGCCAGTTCCCAATGATATTGAAGCCAAGATCGCTTCTCTTCCAATATATTCCGAATTTCTGCTTGCGTCGTCCCCAATGGCACCCGCATCACTACCCGCAAGTCTCGCTCTATGGCAATGGAGATGGTTTTGCGGCGGCTGGGTATGACGGTTACATTGGGCTGTTCCATGGGTAATGCTCCATTTCTCTGGTTGTTCCGTTCTATTATAGCAAATATTGCTTCCTTTTCAAGAATGAATACGGTGTGAGAGCGGCAAGTTATTCTGCTTTTTCTGCGGCATCACAGAGTTTCAGAAGGAGTACCTCATCCATGGCAATGCGCCTGCCGTCGGCCAACAATAGCCAGCGGTGGCAAGGGTCCACGCCTTTAACAATGCCGGTTACGGTCTGATAGGCACCGCCGCTCTTGCGGCTGTCGGGTATAAAATACGTTACAGACACTGTCGGCTGCTGAAACAGATGGTCCAGCAGCCACTGTTGGGTCCGGTCCAATTCGGTCTGGGCTTCTTCGCTGAGTTCCACGCGGCCATCCGTCAGCCGTGCCGTCTCATTGATCTGCTCTTCATGGCCGGATAGAGCGGCAAATGGCGAAAATTGTGCCGCCCTGTCCCGCAGAGACATGGGCAAGTGGCGGACGGATACCGGCCGGGACCGGTAGAGAATATCATCATATCTGTGCCCGTGTTCCATGTGTTCCATGCTGTGTGCCCCCTTTTTATGCCCGGTGTCCGCCGATTTGCCCGTTTCGTTCCCGGGCGGTAGCGCCTTCTTCATAGCTTATGCCTTTGAGGACCGCATTTTTACCGTATCGCTTTCGGATAGCAATCAGAGCCTGCTGCATTCGACGTTCCCGTTCCCGTGCCAACTGCCTGGTCGACTCTGCCTGTCGGTCTGAAAATAAATCCAGCTGTACGTCCGGCTGCCGCTGGATCACGTTTTGTTCCGCCAACAGATGATTGGCGGTGACGCTCATGCGCCGAACAAGTAAAGACGGGTCCACAATACGGCTGTACAGGTCCATAATGGCCCCAATCATCTCTCGGGTGGAAGCGGTATAACCATTGAGATTGATCGTGCCATTGGCTTGCTTGGGGACCTGACGGCCGTAGCCGTCGGTGGTGATCGGTCCTGCATAACGCCGCCGCCTCTCCGGGTCTTTGAGGTTTTCAATATCATATCCCACCGTCAGCACCAGTTGATCGGTCACCAGCCCCTTTTCCACCAGTTCCAGGCTCAACGCGTCGGTCATTTCCCGAACCACCAGCGCTGCTTTATCGCTGGGATAGGGACAGGTCAGCACTTGTCCAGAGACAGTACTGCGGCTCTCCGGCTGATAGGAACGGATATCTGCCAGAGTACAGGGTTCACAGCCCCAGGCATGATCAATCAGCAGCTCCGCCTGAATACCAAAGAGCCGGTACAGCAATTCCTCGTTATAAAAATCTGTGGGTCTGCCCAGAGAACAGCGGGCGATATCACCCATGGTAAACAACCGGTGCCGCTCCAGCTTTTTGGCATAGCCGCGGCCAATACGCCAGAAGTCTGTCAAAGGCCGGTGAGCCCACAGCGTCCGCCGGTAGCTGAGTTCGTCCAGCTCCGCAATACGGACGCCGTATTGGTCGGCAGGCATCCGTTTCGCTACGATATCCATGGCAATTTTGGCCAGATACAGATTGGTGCCGATGCCGGCAGTGGCGGTAATACCGGTGATTTCCAAAACATCTTTTAATATTTTTTGTGCCAACTGCCGGGGCGTCAAGCTGTAAAGCCCCAGATAATGGGTCACGTCTATAAAGACTTCGTCGATGGAATAGACATGGATATCCTCCGGGGCTACATACTTGAGATAGACTTGATAGATGCGGGTACTGTACTCCAGATAGTGGGCCATACGGGGCGGTGCTACAATATACTCCAGCGCCAGTGCCGGATTGGTTTTCAACTGTCGGTCGTCACTGGACGCGCCGCACAATTTCCGTCCAGGAGCCAGCCATTGGCGGCGGGCATTGACTTCTGCCACCTTCTGGACCACCTCAAACAGTCTGGCTCGACCGGATATCCCATACGATTTCAGAGATGGGCTGACAGCCAGGCAGATAGTTTTTTCTGTGCGGGCATGGTCAGCTACCACCAGATTGGTAGTCATAGGGTCCAGGCCCCGTTCCAGGCATTCTACGGAAGCATAAAAGGATTTCAAGTCAATGGCAAGATAGCTGCGCACGGTGCGGTCCTCCTCTCCGCAGGTCTTTCAAATACTATCTATATAATAGAACATTTGTTCGATATTATCAAGCAGAAATTCTTGCCACAAATGCTGTAACGCTACCTGGCTCTGCGGCGCTTATTGGGGTGAAGAGACAGAGCGAAAGGAGGAATCCGCCATGGAAGATGTGCAGATCGTGGAGCTGTATCTGCATCGGGATGAATCGGCCATCCGCCACACTGGTGAGAAATACGGCGCCCGTCTGCGGAGACTGGCATTGGGTATGGTAAAAGACCTTGGTGCGGCGCAGGAGTGTGAAAACGATACCTACTGGGAGGCGTGGCGTTCCATACCGCCCCATGAGCCGAGAGACTATCTCTATGCCTATCTGGCCAGAATCACCCGCCATCTGGCACTGAACTGCTGCCGACACCGCAGCCGTCTCAAGCGCAGCGCGGAAATCTGTACCCTCAGTGCCGAACTGGAACAGTGTATTCCCACCCCTGATGACGCTGCCTGTTGCCTGGAAGATACGGTGCTACGGCAAATCATTAACGGCTATTTGGCGACTCTGAGTGAGGAAAAGCGTTATATATTTCTGCGGCGTTATTGGTATTTGGATGATATTGCATCCATTGCCGCCGCGCTGCACTGTACCGAGAGCAAGGTAAAGACCACGCTGTTTCGCTGCCGCAGACAACTACGGCAGTATCTGCAAAAGGAGGGCTATGAACTATGAGAGGCAGCGAATTACTGGATAAGCTGTCCCTGGTGGACATCGTGTATGTGGAGGCCGCCGCAATCCCCCGTCAACCGGTCCGCCCCAATCACCGCTGGGCCGCCGTTGCAGCCTGTATTGCCCTGCTGGCCGCCGTCGGAGGTCTCTGGCTGGGACAAGTTCCAACGCCAGGCCAGCCTGTGCCACCCAATGGTACAGAAAGTGGACTACCGCCCGTTACCATACCAGACGCGGAAGATACGCAAAGTGAAACAACAGAAGACGTGGAGAGGCCAGCTTCTGTGTGGGACTTCTATTACAACGAAATTGACCATATGGTGGACGCAGCAAGGCAGTATAGTCCCGGCTATTTCCAGGAGGCCCTGGACCAAACGGAGTTGGATGCCGTGCAGCCTGGTATGTGGTTGGAATGGATGACCTTCTCCGGCGAAGCCGGATTCGATGGAGAGGGCAACCTGCTGGAAGTGGTTCTGTGGGTTACCACGTCCCAACCGGACACGACCGTTACAGTCACCCTGTCCCCGGATGGACCTTCGCCCTGCTTTCTGCTGCCGGAGGAAGCGGTTCCCTCCACTTGCAACGGTGTGGAATATCGTCTGGGACGGTGGGTGGACCCATCCGGCGGTATCAGTCTGCGGGCGGAATCGCAGATGCACGGTATCTGGTTTACGCTCTCCCTGCATACGACAGCTGACGCAAAAAAACAAGCTCAGGCCGATTTTGAGGACATTCTGGAATGCTTTACATTCTATGAGCAAGGTATGCCAAATCTTTCAGCCGTTACAGCTGTAGAAATTCCTCCATGGCAGGACAAGAACCTGTCCCAGACGGAGGCGCTGGCAGACCCAGACTTTGGTGCTTGGTTTCTGCCAACAGCACCGTCGGGATTTGCAGAAGAATCTATCTGCCGGTACCAAGATCAGAATACCAATGCTCTTTGGGGTCTCTGGACCAGCGAATATGGTCAGCTGCGCTGGGAGGTTCGGTACATGACAACAGAGGATGCAGACTATCTGGTTGATATCTCTGAACCGGAAACATATGACCTGTCCCGATACCCCATTCCGCGGGCGGATTCCGTGCCGGAATACCTACGAAAGATGGTGGAGCATCCCATTTTTGAAGCGGAAGAGCTAACATGGGAAGTACTTTCCACCCGGGCCGATACTGCCGCTGACGCTGGTGACAGTGATGGTGCCCGTATGAATTTTGGAGTTCGCTATGGCGATATCATTGTGGAAGTCCAGTCCAAGAGTGTGGATCCCCAGTGGATTTACAAACAACTGATGGTATTGCAGCCTTGAACAACGTCTTCTTTCCATCGTAGGTTTTGATAGGACCATAGACAGGGCGGCAGTCAGAAACATTGGGCGGATGACTCGCTCTTTCATGGACTGCTTCCCCTAATTGAACTTCTCGAAATAATAGACAAAATCTGCTGCCGGCAGTTCCCAGTGGGCAAAAAAAGTTTCCCATCTCACAAGAGACGGGAAACTTTTTTACGTTATGATACGGACAGCTGAATTTTGTCTTCTCCAGCTTGCAGCGCAATGGCATGAATGGGATGCTGGAAGCTATCGATGATGGCCTCCGCGATGGGGTCTTCGATCTCCTTTTGAATGGTACGACGGAGATTTCTGGCACCATAGGTGGCGGAATAGGATTTTTTCGTCAGCCAAGTCATCACATCGTCGGACCAGGTTAGTGCTACGCCGCGCTCTTCCAGAGCGGTCTTCAATTCGCCCAGCATAATAGCGGCAATGGCCTGGAAGTTCTCTTCCGTCAGACGATTGAAGCAGATGATCTCATCCACCCGGTTGAGGAATTCAGGCCGCAGGAAGTCGCTGAGGGCCTTCATGGCCTTGTCACGGCTCTGATCTGTCAGCGTCCGGTCGAAGCCCAAGGAGCCGCCCTTACGCTCGGAACCGGCATTGGAGGTCATGACAATGATGGTGTTCTCAAAGTTGACCACACGTCCCTGAGCGTCGGTAATGCGGCCGTCATCCAAAATTTGCAGCAGAATGTTCAGCACATCGGGGTGGGCTTTTTCCAGCTCGTCGAACAGAATCACCGAATAGGGCTTGCGGCGTATTTTTTCTGTCAGCTGCCCGGCTTCGTCATAGCCTACATAGCCGGGAGGCGAACCAATAATCTTGGAAACCGAGTGCTTTTCCATATACTCGGACATATCCAGACGAATCAGCGACTCGGTGGAGTCGAAGAGTTGATCAGCCAGACAACGAACCAGCTCTGTCTTACCGACGCCGGTAGACCCGACAAAAATAAAGGAAACAGGGCGCTTTTTCACAGCGATACCAACGCGACTGCGGCGAATGGCAGCAGAAACGGCGGCAATGGCTTCATCCTGCCCGATGATGCGGGTCTTGAGACGGTCTTCCAAACTCTTAAGCTGCTCATACTCCTGCGCCTGAATTTTGCTGGCAGGGATCTTGGTCCACAATTCGATGATACGGGCCAGATTTTCCATGGTCAGCTGAGGCCGGGGCTGAGCGGCCAGTGCATTGAGTTCAGCTTCCACCTGCAAACACTTACTGCGCAGGGTTGCCAGACGCTCATAGTGCTCTTCCTCCGTCTGCTCCGTCAGCATGGAAATCTCCAAATTTAAATCGTCCCGTTCTTTTCGCAGTTCTCCCATACGGCTAATGGTTTTGCTGCGCAGATTCAAATCGGAACAGGCTTCGTCCAACAGATCGATGGCCTTGTCGGGAAGGAACCGGTCAGTAATATACCGCTCCGACAGAATGACTGTCTGGCGCGCAATTTCCGCCGGAATCTCCACGCCGTGGTACTGCTCATAATAGTGGGCGATACCGCGGATGATGGCAATGGCTTCTTCCATGGTGGGTTCGTTGACGGTCACCGGCTGGAAGCGGCGTTCCAGAGCCGAATCCTTTTCAATATACTTGCGGTACTCATTAAAGGTAGTGGCGCCGATGACCTGGATCTCTCCACGAGATAGGGCGGGTTTAAGGATGTTGGCGGCATTCATGGAGCCTTCTGCATCGCCGGCGCCCACCAAATTGTGGACCTCATCGATGACCAGAATGATATTGCCAGTCTTTTTGATCTCTTCAATCAGACTCTTCATACGGCTCTCAAACTGACCGCGGAACTGGGTCCCAGCCACCAGAGCTGTCAGGTCCAGCAGATAAACCTCTTTATCCCGCAGCTTGAAGGGAACGTCACCACTGACAATCTTTTGCGCCAGGCCCTCGGCAATGGCAGTCTTACCAACGCCGGGCTCGCCAATGAGGCAGGGATTATTTTTCTGGCGGCGGTTGAGAATCTGGATGACTCGCTCAGTCTCCACCTGCCGTCCCACAATTTGATCCAGACCGCCGTCCCGGGCTTTCTGCGTCAGGTTCAGGCAGTAGCTGTCCAGGAACTTGCGCTTCTTGTCCCGGCGGCCGGAGGAAGGTTTTTCCTTGGGCTGTTCCGGTTCCACAGGCTGGGCCAACTGGTCCCCCCGCTCACCACCGAACAGCTTGTTCAGAAACGGGAATGTGGCTGTGCGGCTGTCGGATTCGTCATCCTCCGCCGGGTCTGTCAATTCGCCGGGGTTGGATGGATTGCCCATCATGTGCATCATTTCGTCAGATAAGGTCTCCAGATCTTCGTCTGTGACACCCATCTGCTTCATAATATCGTCCACCGGTTTGATGCCCAGCTGCCTGGCGCACTTGAGACAGAGACCATCATTGACCGTTTTGCCATTTTCAATTTTTGTGATAAAAATGACTGCAACATTTTTCTTACAGTTGGAACATAAGGTTGGGTGCATATCACTAATCTCCTTATCGAAGGATTCCATGGTTCATACTATACTACAGCTGCTCAAAAATGCAATGAATTTTTATGGCAGGAACAGCGACGCATGGTTCGCCGCCACCAGAACAGCCGTACCATCCTCCCGCATGAGGACCTGGGTGATACCCAGGACACCATCGGTTTGCGCGTAGAGCCGCAGGTCGGATGTATAAATTTGCAGCCCCGAAGCCGTTAAAACGGCTACATAATCTCCAGCGGCCGACAAGTGCAGGACCTCCTGCCCCAAGGCGAGGCTTCCCCGTTCCTGACCGTTGTAATCCACTGTTTTCAACACATATTGAGAACCGGTCTGGTAGGGGTTCAATGCCAATGTCACAAAGCCGTCGCCGCCGATATCATATTTCATCAGGTGTTCCCCGTTGTATCCATAGGTGCCGTAGACCTCTCCAGTGGTACGCAGCAGCTGCAAACTGGTCTCACCTACGGCGCAAAGGTAACGATCCTGTAAATAGTCCAGCTCATAGATCAGCTGATTGCCCAGCGAAATTTGCACCGGCTCCTGGTCCGCCACAGTGGGGTCCAGCAGTAGCAGACTGCTGGTGAACGTGCCTTGATCCTGCCCCAGCGCAATTGCCGCCAGCTGGGTGCCGCCGTTGTTTACAGCACAGAGCGGCAAATACTGGCCGGACGAGTACCACTTGAACCGTTCCTGCGTCTGGTTGTCCATCATGGTCAACATGGTACGGTAGCCGTCGGCGCTGCTGGCAAAGACCATGTCGCCGTTGGCAGACAAATCCACATCGAGAATGGTGTGATCCAATGTTCGGTTCAGATGCTCTTCGCCATTGCGCACAGCACAGAGGGTTGTGCTGCCAATGTCCCACGCCGCAGCGTAATTCCCAGCTATGTTCACATTGGGGTTATCCATGGCGGCGCTCACATTTGTCGAGGGACTGCCGGTTTCATCATAGAGCATTAGTCCGCTGCTGGTGGCTACCAGCAGTCCGTTTTCATAAATGGCATAGGTGTTACTGTCATAGGCCGGATATTGGCAACTGCCGTAAGTCCCGCCCGGCTCCACGCCCATATACGTCACCCAGCGCCGAAAACGGTCAAAGTTCAGATCTCTCCAAAACAAAACCAATGCCAGAACCGCGAGCACAACAACTGTCACAATAATCAGCCACCGCAGACGCCGCCGGTATCGGCGCCGCCGCGCCTGTTCCGGGTGGAGCGGGGTGACTTTGGATGTATCCCACTCAGACATGGAACTTCACCTGCCCGTCATCGTACCACAGATGGGTCATGTAGAGTCCGCCCGGCGGTACGGTCGGTCCGGCAGCTGTCCGATCTCCCCTCTCCAACAGCACGCTGATTTCCTCCGGGGCAATCTTACCCTCAGCGCAGTAGACTACTGTGCCGGCCATCGCGCGGGCCATATTGTAGAGGAAACCGTCGGCGCAGACCCGCAAATAAATCAGATCTCCCTGCCGTTCCACATCGTAATAGTACACGGTGCGGACCGTAGTCTTGGTTACGGTACCAACGCTGCGGACGGCGGCAAAATCATGGGTGCCTACAAACTGGGACGCTGCCTGCTGCATGATGGTTTCATCCAAGTGTTTGGGATAAAACCAGGCCCGGTTGACATAGAAGGGATCACCGATACGGGAATTGTAGATCAGATAAGTGTATTCCTTCCGGACACAGGAGCCGATGGCATTAAAGCCGTCGTGAACCTCCATGGCGTCCGTCACCACAATGTCCTCTGGCAGATGGGTATTGAGGGCATAGGGCAGCCGGTCCACAGGAATGCGGGAGGTGGTGCGGAAATTGGCGACATACCGTTTGGCATGGACACCGGCGTCGGTACGGCCGCAGCCGGTCATCTTGATCTTGTGGCCCACCACTGCCGCTGTGGCCTTTTCCATGGTTTCCCCTACGGTGACGTCGTTTTTCTGCACCTGCCAGCCGTGATAGGCTGTGCCCAGATAAGTCAAAAATAATGCGATATTCCGCATATACGGTTTCCTCCAGGAAAAAATCAGATTCCCACCACGCGCAGAACAATCATGGCCGCCACCAGCAGAATGCCAAGGCTTAAGGTCACATAGTCCCGACCGGCGAAGCGCAGCCGCTTCATGCGGGTCCGGCCCTTGCCGCCCTGATAGCAACGGCATTCCATAGCCACCGCCAACTCATCGGCACGGCGCAAAGCGCTAACAAACAGCGGCACCAGAATGGGAATCAGCGCCTTGGCCCGCTGCAAAATGCTGCCGGTCTCAAAGTCGGCGCCCCGGGCCTTCTGGGCCGACATGATCTTGTCGGTCTCCTCAATGAGGGTGGGGATAAAGCGCAGGGCAATGCTCATCATCATGGCCAGCTCATGGACCGGGACCTTGATGCGCTTGAGTGGGTTCAGAAGCAGCTCCAGACCGTCGGTAAGAGCGATGGGCGACGTGGTATAGGTCAGCATAAACGTACCGGTAATCAGCATCAGAATCCGCCAGATCATAAAGAGGGCACTGAAAATGCCCTCCCGGGTAATGGTTAGAATCCAAAACGTGACCACAGGGGTACCAGGCGTATAGAACAGGTTTAGAAGGCCTGTCAAACAGATGATGACCACCAAGGGCTTGAGACCCTTGAGAATGGTGCGGGGCGGGATTCTGGACAGTCCCACAGCAACACCGAGGAACAGAAATACCGTAAGATAAGCGATGGGTCCCTCCGCCGTGAACAGTGCTACAATGAACAGTACCACCATCAACAGCTTTGTACGGGGGTCCAGCCGGTGCACCACGGTGTTGCCGGGAAAATATTGTCCCAGAGTGATATCTTTCAGCACCTTATGCCCCTCCCCTCAAAGCCCCAAGGGCAGCCACAGCCTGCTCCACCGTGTACACGCTGGGGTCCACATCAAGGCCTAGTTCCCGCAGGCGGTGGAAAATGGCGGTGACTACCGGCACATCCAACCCCATCTCCGTCAGTTCCTGCGCATGGGCAAAGACCTCCCGGGGCGTGCCGGTCATGGCTACAGTACCGTGGTTCATCACATACAGCCGGTCCACATTGGCTGCCACTTCTTCCATGGAATGGCTGACCATGAGGATTGTAGCATTTTGTGCCTGCTGATAATCGCGAATATTCTGCAAAACGATTTCTCTTGCATTGGGGTCCAGGCCTGCTGTGGGTTCATCCAGAATCAATACATCCGGCTCCATGGCAATGACGCCGGCAATGGCAACCCGGCGCTTCTGACCGCCGGACAAATCAAAGGGAGAGCGTTCCAAATCAGACTCCTCCAGGCCAACAAATCCAGCGGCCCGCAGAACCCGACGGCGCACTTCTTCTTCATCCAAGCCCATATTCTTGGGACCAAAGGCAATATCGGCAAAGACCGTCTCCTCAAAAAGCTGGTATTCCGGATACTGAAACACCAGTCCCACCTTGAAGCGAATCTGATGGGTGAACTGCTTATCTTTCCAGATATCCTCTCCGCGGAACAGAACTTGGCCGCTGGAGGGTCGCAGCAGACCATCCAGATGCTGAATAAATGTGGACTTGCCGGAGCCCGTATGGCCGATCAGGCCGATAAATTCCCCCTGCTCAGCGTAAAAATCCACTGATTGCAGGGCATGTCGTTCAAAGGGAGTGCCCACGCCATAGGCGTGACACAACTGTTTAGTTTCAATGATGGGCTCCACGCTTCACTTCTCCTCCAATGCCGTACCGGCTCCAAAGACTCGGTAAATGGCCTGTACGCATTCCTCCACCGACAGGGCATCCAGCGGTACATCTACGCCCTGCTGCCGCAGCGCATACAGTAGTTGCGTCGTCTCCGGCACTGTCAGTTGGGCCGACTGGAGCAACTCGACCTGGGAAAAAACCTGCCGGGGCGTACCGTCAGCCAGAATTTTGCCGCCGCTCATAACAATGACCCGGTCGGCATCCACGGCTTCCCGCATGTGGTGGGTGATCAGAATGACTGTAATACCACGCTCCCGGTTGAGGCGGTGTACCGTCTCCAGCACCTCCCGCCGGCCCTGGGGGTCCAGCATGGCCGTGGGCTCGTCCAGCACAATGCATTTGGGCAGCATGGCAATGACACCGGCGATGGCAACCCGCTGTTTCTGACCACCGGACAATAGATGAGGTGCGTGCTCCCGGAATTCATACATCCCTACCATGCGCAACGCCTCGTCCACCCGACGCCGGATTTCTTCCGGTTCCACGCCCAGATTCTCAGGTGCAAAGGCCACATCCTCCTCCACCACGTTGGAAACAATTTGATTGTCAGGATTCTGAAACACCATGCCCACAGCCCGCCGAATGGCTATGAGCTCGTCTTCCATCGTGGTGTCCTTGCCGTAGACCCATACTTTGCCGCCGCTGGGCAGCAAAATGGCATTGAAATGCTTGGCCAGCGTGGATTTACCACAGCCGTTGTGGCCCAGGATTGCCACGAAGCTGCCCTGCTCAATATTTAAATCCAGGCCCGAAAAGACTTCTATCTCCTGAGCATCCTCCTGCTTTGGATAGCGGTATGTCAGGTTGTCCACGCGGATTGCTTGTTCCATAGGCTTTGTTCTCTTTTCTTTCAATCTTTAGTCCACCGGCCTGTGGCGCCGCAGGGCAGCGTCAGTCCCGTATCGGTGACGGGCAGCCCCAACTCGTCACATTCCGTATGACCGCCGTATTTGGATGATACAACGGTGTCCAGCAGGTAACCCAGGACCGATGGGGCCAGACCGGTTGTATAGGAATTGATGATAAAGAAGGCCGGGTCGTCAGACAGGACACCAGCTACCAACTGCAAAAAAGGATAGAGATCTTTTTCTAGCTTCCAAATTTCTCCGGATGGTCCGCGACCATAAGAAGGAGGGTCCATGATGATAGCGTCGTAGCGGCGGCCGCGACGAATCTCTCGCTCTACAAATTTGGCGCAATCATCCACAATCCACCGGATAGGGGCACTTTCCAGCCCAGAGGATTTGGCATTTTCCTTGGCCCAAGCTACCATTCCCTTGGCGGCGTCCACATGGCAAACCAAGGCCCCGGCGGCTGCAGCGGCCAAGGTGGCGCCGCCGGTATAAGCAAACAGGTTCAGCACATTGAGGGGTCGTCCCGCCTTGGCGATCTGCTCCTGAATGAAATCCCAGTTGGCCGCCTGCTCCGGAAAGACGCCGGTATGTTTAAAGTTCATGGGCTTGACATTGAATGTCAACGTTCCGTAACGCACCTGCCAGCGCTCCGGCAGGCGGTTAGCATTCCATTTGCCACCGCCGCTGTTGCTTCTGGCATACCGGGCGTCGTAGTGTTTCCACAGAGGATTTTTCTTCGGCGTATTCCAGATAACCTGGGGATCAGGACGCACTAGGGTAAATTTTCCCCAGCGCTCCAGCTTTTCGCCGTCCGAGGTGTCAATGACCTCATAATCCTTCCATTTTTCCGCTCTCCACATGGATAATTCCTCACTCTGTTTATAATATCGTCAATCGTTGGGGACTACTCCACCGTTGGCTGGGTCCTCCCAGCCGTGGTACGGCGGCTCCGTTGTGCCGCCTTCCCCATCAGGTATTTCCGGATTCGGATCGACGGGCTGGTTGGGATCCACGGGAGCGTTGGGGTCCACCGGTTGGTTGGGGTCTGCAGGGTCCGTTGGATTTGTCGGGTCCTCCGGCACCTCCGGCTCTTCCGGCGGCAAACTCTCCTCTGTATGCACCGTACACGTCTGTCCCATGCTGGTGCCAGACGGACTGAGCGCCGGATAATAGCCGCTGGGAATAGAGCCGCTGTAAATGGCATACTGCTGGTCTGCAACCACAATGCCGGATATGGGGAAACTGCGGTTCAGGTTTAGTAGAGCCACTGTATGAGTACCGTTACCTTCTACCTGACTGCAGAATTCATTGGCAACCTGGTTCGTTTCATCGCACAGATCCACATAGGTGTGTACGTCACAGTATTTTGTCGGCGCGTCATCCATGGCAAGGGAACCCTTGACAACGCGGGAACCGCGGGGATCGCTCTTACAAGCGTCGGTGGCCAGCAGACCGCTGTCGCGGCAATACCATACTTCCACCACATCTGTGGGTTGCTGGAAGGTTGCCGACGGAAGTCCCGCATGAACTTGCGCCATGACCTTCTGCCAGAGATACGCGGCAGGATTGGTAGAGGATTCCGTCAGGTTGACCTCTTCCGGCACATCATAGCCGCACCAGACGGCAGCAGAATAGTAGGGTGTATAACCGCAGAACCAACGGTCGAAATCGCTGGTGGTGGTACCGGTTTTACCGGCTACTGCCATATTTTCAATCTTGGCGGGAGAACCGGTACCGTGCTCCACAGCGTATTGCAGCATATCGGTCATATACCATGCCGCCTTGGTGCTGACGGCTGTGACGGTATCCTGCGTGTTGTTGAGCACCGTTTCCTCCCGGTTATCCACCATTCTGGTTACTTTGGTATAGGTGCGGGGTTCCCGGTATACACCGCCATTGGCATAGGTGGCATATCCCGCCGCCATATCCTCAATGGTGACGCCGTGAGTCAAACCACCCATGGCCAAGGGCGCAAGATTGATATCGGAATACGTCTTGCCACCGATGACCTCCTGTTCCACAAGCGTATCCATGCCCAGCTTTTCTACGGCAAACTGATAGCTGTAGGCCGGCGTCAGGTCCGCTAGGACCTTGACGGCAACCGTGTTGGTGGACATGCTGATGGCGGAACGAATGGTCATTAAACCAGAATAACTGCGGTTGGTATTCTTTGGCCAGGCGCCGCCCTCAAAGGAATAGGGCGTATCGTCATATACGGTGGCCGGGGTAATAATGCCCTTGTCAAAGGCCGGGCCGTAAACGGTCAGGGGCTTAATGGTGGAACCTGGCGACAGCAGGGCCTGGGTGGCCCGGTTAAAGGTCAGACTGCCCGTTTTCTCACCGACGCCGCCGGAAACGGCCACCAGATCACCGGTTTGATTGTCGATGATAGCGATGCCCGATTGCAGCTGCTGGGCACTGTCGGTTTTTGGAATGTTATCCAGATTCTCGTATACCTCGTTTACCACCGACTGAACATCCGGATTCATGGTGCAGTAGATGGACAGGCCGCCGGAACGCACCACCTGTTCCGCGATTTCCTCTGTGTAGTTGTACGTCTTGCACAGATCTTCCGTCACGTCGCGGATTACCTGATCTACAAAATACGAATAATACTCGCTGTTGTCATCGTAACCTTCCGTCTCCTGACCGCTGGCGTTGGTAAACACCATCTCCTGATTGACGGCGGCTCGGTAGGCTTCTTCTGTCAGAATGTACCCCTGGTCGTACATCTCCCACAGAATCGTCAGCTGCCGTTCCCGGTTGGCTTCCGGGTTAATATAGGGATCATAATAGGACGGATTCTTGGTAATGCCGATGAGGCTAGCACACTCGGCTGTGGTCAGTTCCGATACATCCTTGCCGAAGTAGACACGGGCGGCGCTTTGAACGCCGTAACAGCCCTCTCCCAAATAGATCGTATTGAGGTACCAGGTCATGATCTCCTGTTTGGAGTGATCTTTTTCAAATTCCAAGGCACTGACAATTTCCAGCAACTTTCTGCGGACGGTCACCTCATCCCGTTCGGTGAGGTTTTTGATCAACTGCTGGGTAATGGTGGACGCGCCATAAGTGGAGTCACCGCCGAGAAACATATTGGCGCTGGCGCTGGCAGTACGCAGCCAGTCCACGCCTTGGTGCTCCTCGAACCGCTTATCTTCAATGGCAATGGCAGCGTTGACCAGATCTCTGGGAATTTTGTTGTAGGTGACCCAAGTGCGGTTTTCTTTGCCGTAGAGCCGTTGCAGCTCTACCGCCTCCCCCGTGTTCGGATCAGTATAATAGATGACACTGGTTTGGTCCAGCGTGAAGTTTTCCAGGGGGACGTCGGACTGCGGAATCAAAACCTCCTGGACGTATTTTGCAAAAATACAACCGAAGATCAATCCTGTCAGCAGACCTACCAGCAGCAGTGTGCCAAGAATTTTGCCTAGAACGGCAAAAAATTTGCCGATAGCACCAAAAATCCGGCGGGCGACCGAAGGCCTTTGCATCTCGGGATTGGACGCCATAAAAGCACCTCCAAAGTTCTATTTTCATGGAATAAACAGCAGAAATATCCTGTGTTTCAGATGTATTTCTTATTCGGAAAGCGATACGATTCCAGCGTATGATTTATTATATCACATCTGTCAAATTCTTGTGTTACAAAATTTTTACGGTGATAGAAATCATCGGTACGGGACACACTGTCCATGAGGTGAACGACATGAAGGTGCATACCTGCTTTCTGTGGCGGTTGGTCATTCCAGTGCTGCTGCTCTGTTCTATGGTATTCAATGTTCGGGCTGCC
The DNA here is from genome assembly GCF_052117125.1 of Candidatus Avoscillospira sp. LCP25S3_F1. Classification (NCBI taxonomy): domain Bacteria; kingdom Bacillati; phylum Bacillota; class Clostridia; order Eubacteriales; family Oscillospiraceae; genus Candidatus Avoscillospira; species Candidatus Avoscillospira sp. LCP25S3_F1. Next base: position 180,345 of record NZ_JBQKJT010000007.1, read on the forward strand.
GTTCCGGCCTATACCATGACCATTGCAGATGGCTTCATCGCCGTCTGGGACCACTGCACTGGAGACTGGCATCTGCGTTCCGCTGTTCCAGCTGCCATGCTCACGGAACAGGACCGTCAGCTGCTGCAGCAGGGGTTGGAACTGGCTGACAGCGCCGCGCTGACGCGGGCTCTGGAAGATTTTTGTTCTTGAAAGAAAATCTATTGTGATTTTCCTCTTGATTTTCTTCGTCTCTCCGATTAGAATAACGGTATCAAGAACAAGTACGGAGGAAGCCCATGGATCAGCAGTTCGGTGATAATCTGATCACCATTACCGACGAAGATGGCCGCTCCTATGAATTGGAGATTCTGGCGCAGTTTGAATACAAGGACGCGGAGTATCTGGCGCTGATTCCTGCCGACGCCGATGACACCGGCGATATGGAGGTCAGCATTCTGAAATCCTCCGAAGTGGACGGGGAGGAAATGCTCCTGGCTATTGAGGATGAAAAGGAATTGGAAGAGGTCTACAACGCCATGATGGACCTGCTTTACGACGACGAGGAAACCGAACTCCAATAACCACCGCTATGTTCCCTGCTTGGTGCGTGATGGGTTCTTTTAAACCCACATTTTTTCCTAGGGACGCTGGAAAACTTTCTGCGTGGATTGCAGGCCTCCCGTTCCGGCTTTGACCGGCAATGGAAGTTGGAAGCAGTGAAGCGCAGAAGAGGCGACCCACCTGCCGAGACGTGCAGGTTATAACTGGATCCACACGGCTGAAGCGGGGTTTATTCTTGTTGAGAAGTACCTTGTGTGAAACACCGCAGTGAATGCGGTGTTTCTTTTTATTTGTAAACTTTTTACCCTGGTTGTTCACATTTTCAGAAAAAACTTGCATACATCGGGGAAATGTCCTATAATGAATGCCGCTATATGGCTGTGGGGGCTTTGGAAATCATTGACCTATTCACTCCTACAGCAGTAAGTACTATGAGAGGATTGATCTAACGTATGAGCGCTTCCCAGCAGAAAAAGCGCCGGCAGAACCAAGCTCCCGCCGCCGCTTCCCAAAATGATTCCAGCAGCCGCGGCGCATGGATTGCAGGCAGTATCGGTGTAGCCGTATTGGTGGTACTGGCGATCTTCTTTGCCATTCTTAACTCCGGCCTGCTGCAAAATCACACCACGGCCGCCACGGTCGGCTCCCATGAGCTGTCGCCGGTAATGTATAACTACTTCTATAAAGATGTATATACGAAGAGTGCTGCCGGGTATATGACAGACCCCAACAAATCCTTGGCCGATCAGGTGATTGACGCGACTACCGGACAAACCTGGGCTGATTATCTCAATGAGGAAACCAACGGCTTGATTGCCGAAACCTATGGTGTCTATGACGCGGCTATGGAAGCCGGCTATACCATGACGGATGATGATACCGCCGCTGTGGATGAGTATATGGCCAGCCTTTCCTCCCAGGCTGCTTCGCAGGGCGTTTCTGCCAACGCTTATCTGTCCAGCGCCTATGGCACCGGCAGCAACACTGACAATTTCCGCACATATCGGGAACTGCTACAGGTAGCCACTTCCTATCAGGCCGTCTATTCCGATAGCCTGACTTATACGGCTGACGACATTGCCACGTACTATAGCGAGCACAAGGAGGAACTGGACGTCTACGACTATCGTTCTTTCACCTGCTCCGTGGACAGCACCGAGACTGACGAAGAAGGAAACACCATCGTGGACAATGCCGCTTCTGAGGCACAGGCCAAGGAAATGGCAGAGGCTGTTCAGGGCGACGAGACTGCCTTTGCCGAGCAGGCCCGTGAGAATGCTTCTGAGGATCAGCAGAGCACCTATGCGGACGACGATGCCACACTGACCTCCAAGGCTACCGCTAACAGTCTGCCTGAAAACATCAAGGATTGGCTCACAGACACGTCTCGCGCCTATGGCGATACTACAGCCATTGAGAATGAAGACGGCTCCTGGAAAGTGGTCATGTTTGTCAGTGGTCCTGAAAAGTTCAATGTCAATACCCGCACAGTTCGCCATATCCTCATTCAGGCAACGGAATCCGATGACGAGGCTGTGGCTGATACGGAAGCCGAGATTCGTGCCCAGGAGATTCTGGACGAGTATTTAGCTGGCGATCAGACAGAGGAGGCATTTGCCGCCCTGGCCGTTGAGCACTCTGCAGACAGCACCGCTGCCGAAGGTGGCCTCATTGAGAATATCTGCCCCGGCGATATGGTGGAACCCTTTGAGGACTGGTGCTTTGACGAATCCCGGAAGCCCGGCGATACGGGCATTGTGGAGTCGGAGTACGGGTACCACGTCATGTACTATGTTGGCGAGGGCGGTAACGCCATGGACTACCGCACGGAAACTGCTATGCGTTCCAACGATGTCAGTAACTGGATTGTGGGGCTGGGCGAAGCCCAGACCGTGACAACTCACAGCTTCGGCATGCTCTTCACCGACGCCGACTGACTGCAACCCTATCCAAGAGGCGGACTCCCCTGTCCGCCTCTTGCTTGACTTTTCGGAGGTTTTTTCTATGAATCCAGCGTTTCTGCGGGAAGCAATGATTCTGGGGCCTGACGGCCTGGAACGGCTAAGTGGCTGCCATGTGATTGTGTTCGGCATTGGCGGCGTGGGCAGTTACTGTGCGGAGGCATTGGTCCGGGCGGGAATCGGCCGTCTTACCTTTGTGGACAATGATACCGTTGGTGAGACCAATCTCAACCGCCAGCTCATTGCGCTCCATTCCACCTTGGGCCAGTACAAGTCCGACGTCATGGCCCGACGTGCTCGGGATATCAATCCCCAGTGTCAGGCGGTCTCTATTCCGGAACTATACAATGCCGAGACCAAAGGCCGCTTCTTCGATAACGCCGACTATGATTACATTGTAGACGCCATCGATTTGGTGTCCTGCAAACTGAGCCTGATCGAGACGGCGCGGCAGATGGGTATTCCCTGTATCAGTTCCATGGGTACCGGCAACAAGCTGGACCCGTCCCGCTTTGTCATCACCGACATTGCAAAGACTACCGGCTGTCCCCTGGCCCGTGTCATGCGCAAAGAATTACGCAATCGCGGTATTGAGCACCACACGGTGCTGTTCAGTGAGGAGCCGCCGGCCAAGCCGCTGGAACTGGAGACGCCGCCGCCGGGCCGCCGCAGTATCCCGGCGTCTGTGTCCTGGGTCCCCTCTGTGGCAGGATTGATGATTGCCGGTCATGTGGTCCGGGAATTGCTGCAAATCGCGCCGCGATAAACTGTATAAAAAATCCCTTCATTGCCCAAACTGATGGGGAATGGAGGGATTTTTTTGCAACGTATTACATGGCGCGCCGCCCTGTCCGGCGCTGCGGCCGGAACCATCAACGGGTTGCTGGGTGCTGGCGGCGGCATGGTTCTGGTTCCTATGCTCATCGGCTGGTGCGGTTTATCGGACAAACATGCGTTCGCCACTGCTATCAGCATCATATTGCCGTTGTGCATCGTTTCCATTGTGGTTTATGGTTGCCATGCGCCTCTGCCACTGGCGGAATCGCTTCCCTATCTGATCGGAGGCGCTGTGGGCGGTGCCGTTGGCGGTTTGCTGTTTCGCCGTGTCTCCGCCGGAGTGCTGCACAAACTGCTGGGTGCTTTGATCCTCTGGGGCGGCATCCGGCTTTTGGTATGAGCTGGGGCGCGGCGGTGGCGGGTGCTGTCTGCGGCGTTCTGTCAGCCTTCGGCATCGGGGGTGGATCGCTGCTGATGATCTGGATGACCGCCGTTCTGGATATGGAGCAGCAGACCGCACAGGCCATCAATCTGCTTTACTTCCTGCCTGCCGCTTCTATCAGTCTGATTTTCCACATTCACAATCGACAGATTTACTGGCGGGCTGCCGTTCCGGCCATCCTGGCCGGTGTGGTGACAGCAGCCCTCAGTGCCTGGGCGGCTTCCTGCCTGGATGCGGCATTGCTGCGAAAGGCTTTTGGTATCTTTTTGCTGGTGATTGGTGTACTGGAGCTCCGAAAAAAAACATCACCGCCGGCGAAACGCCAAGTACCCTTCCAGGATCAGTGAAGCCGCTACGGCGTCCACGGTCGCCTTGCGTTTTTTGCCGTGGCGGTTGTTGTCCGAAAGAATGCGGTGAGCATCCACTGTGGTACGTCGTTCATCCCAGAGTACAGGCTCCAACCCTGTGGCCTCTTGCAGCAATGCGGCAAATTCCCGGTACAGTGCTGCACGGGGGCCCTCGGTTCCGTCCATGTTCTTGGGGAATCCCATGACCAATTCTGTCACACCGTGCTGCTCTACCAGTTGCTTGAGCTGGAGCAGGGTTTTCTCCCGGTTATAAGACGGAACCACTAGGGTCGTACCTACAATGGAGCCGGTCAGGTCGGAAATGGCGACGCCCGTTCTGGCGTCCCCGTAATCGATTGCCATAATTCGCATTGGACTGCATACCTCCTACGTTTTCTCCATTGTATCACAGGCGTCAACCGGCGAAAACAGCAGTGATTTTTTATATTTTGTGCTTGACCGGCCGCTTTCTCTGTGATAAAATAGATTCACCTGTGAAAAAGAGGTTTATTTTTTATGCCCTTTTTCAGTCCCGGACCGACGGTGCGCCGTCCTCTAAATTTATGATAGCCGGTGATGATACAGGGAGGCAATATTTAAGGAGGTGCCGAAACATGCGTGTAAAGATTACCCTTCGTTGTTCTGAGTGCAAGCAGAGAAACTACAACACCATGAAGAACAAGAAGAACGACCCCGATCGTCTGGAGATGCGGAAGTACTGCAAGTTCTGCAGAAAGCATACCATCCACAACGAGACGAAGTAATGCAGTGATTCTGCACTGCTGAAAGGGTGTAAACTATGGCAGAAGCAAGCAAAAAGGAAAACTTTTTTGTCCGCGTCGGTTCTAAAACCAAGCGCTTCTTCCGCGAGCTCAGAAGCGAGCTGAAAAAGGTCGTATGGCCTACCAAGCAGCAGATGATTAACAATACCATTATTGTGCTGTTCTGCGTGCTGCTGGTGGGTATCTTTATCTGGGCGTTTGACGCCGTGGCCGGTTTGGTCGTCAACGGTATCATCTCCCTGGTCAAGGGTTAAGGTGTTCTCATGGCGGATACTGCAAAATGGTATGTGGTTCACACATACTCCGGCTACGAAAATACCGTAAAGGCCACCATCGAAAAGACGGTGGAAAACCGGCATCTGGAGAATCTGATCCATGAGGTTTCGATTCCACTGGAGACGGTCACCGAACTCACCGAAAAGGGCCCCAAGACCTATGAGCGCAAAGTCTTCCCCGGTTATGTGCTGGTGAAGATGGTCATGTCCGATGAGTCCTGGTACGTGATTAAGAACGTCCGTGGCGTCACGGGCTTTGTCGGATCCGGCACCAAGCCCACTCCCCTCACCGATGAGGAAGTGGCCCAGATGGGCGTGGAAAAGCACGAGGTTGTTGTCTCCTACAGTGTAGGCGACCGTGTCACCATCGTGGACGGCACACTGAGCAATTTTACCGGCACAGTCGAGTCCATCGACATCCCCGGCAACAAGGTGCGCGTTCTCGTCACCATGCTCGGACGTGAAACACCTGTCGAGTTAGATCTGGAACAGGTCGAATTACTCGACGAAACATAAGTACTCGCCGCATTTGACGGCAAGGAACGTGGGAGGGGTGCTAAACCCCGCCAATGTACGCCGGACGGGCGTACCAATACCACATTTTCTTCAGGAGGTGCTCTGTAATGGCACAGAAAGTTACAGGTTATATCAAACTGCAGATCCCGGCAGCGAAGGCTACCGCCTCTCCCCCTGTCGGTCCCGCTCTCGGCCAGCACGGCGTGAACATCGCGCAGTTCATCAAGGAGTTCAACGAGCGTACCAAGGATCAGGCCGGTTTCAAGATCCCCGTTGTGATTACCGTTTACGCCGACCGCAGCTTTACCTTTATCACCAAGACGCCCCCCACCCCTGCTCTGATCATGAAGGCCATCAGCCTGGAGAAGGGTTCCGGCGTTCCCAATAAGGATAAGGTTGGCACCATCACCATGGCTCAGATTCGTGAGATTGCTGAGAAGAAGATGCCCGACCTCAACGCCCCCAGCATTGAGGCTGCCATGTCTCAGGTTGCCGGCACTTGCCGCAGCATGGGCGTTACAGTTGTCGAGTAAAATGCTGACCGAGGCCATACGGCAGTTGCTGCCGTGCCTCAAAATGTGGGAGGATTATTCCGCATCACCACTTTAAGGAGGATATTACATTGTTCAGAGGTAAAAAATATACCGACAGCGCTAAGCTGATCGACCGCAGTGTCCAGTACGACGTTGCTGAGGCCATGGGCCTTGTTGTCAAGTCCGCCACCGCCAAGTTTGACGAGACTGTTGAGATTCACATCAAGCTCGGCGTTGACTCCCGTCACGCTGACCAGCAGGTCCGCGGTGCTATCGTTCTGCCCAACGGCACCGGCAAGACCCGCAAGGTCCTGGTGTTCGCCAAGGACGCCAAGGTGGACGAGGCCAAGGAGGCCGGTGCGGACTATGTCGGCGGCATGGAGCTGGTGGAGAAAATCACCAAGGAGAACTGGTTTGACTTCGATGTCGTTGTCGCCACCCCCGACATGATGGGTGTTGTTGGCCGTCTCGGTAAGGTCCTGGGCCCCAAGGGCTTGATGCCCTCCCCCAAGGCCGGTACCGTTACTCCTAACGTTGCTGCTGCCGTTAAGGAGATTAAGGCTGGTAAGATCGAGTACCGTCTTGATAAGACCAACATTATCCACTGCCCCATCGGCAAGGTTTCTTTCGGCGCTGAGAAGCTGACCGAGAACTTTGAGGCCCTGATTAACGCTGTCATCAAGGCCAAGCCCTCCGCGGCCAAGGGCCAGTATATCAGAAGCTGCGTCCTGGCTTCCACCATGGGCCCCGGCGTGAAGGTTTCTACCAGCAAGTACTAAGAGATTCGATCAAACGAATCTAGTTTCCCCGCCGGTTTACGCCGGCGGGTTTTCGTGAGACTGTGCAATGCCATGGTTTTTCGATTTTTTAGAAAAAAGTGCTTGACATTTTATCAGCTGCAAGCTATAATAATCAAGCTGCCAGAGACAGCAGGAGGCTACGCCGTAATGGGACATCCCATCCTGCCGAGGTGATTGCACAGTATAAGCTTTTTTCTGTGTCCTCACGTCTTTTGGCGCGAGGACACTTTATTTTTCGGAGGTGACACTTCAAATGCCCAACGCAAAGGTACTGGAAAGCAAGAAGGCTGCCGTTGATGCTCTGGCTGAGAAGCTGCAGGGTGCTACCGCTGCCGTCTTTGTGGACTACAAGGGTATTACGGTTGCTCAGGATACTGAGCTGCGTAACCAGTTCCGTGCTGCCGGTGTGGAGTACACGGTTGTCAAGAACACTCTGACTCGATTTGCCGCCAACAAGATTGGCTACAACCAGTTCGATGAGCTGCTCAACGGCACCACTTCCCTGGCCTGCACCACCGGCGATCCCATCGCCCCCGCTCGCATTGTTTGCGAGTTTGCCAAGAAGAACAAGGATCTGCTGAAGATCAAGGGCGGCATCATTGAAGGCAGCGTTCTGACTGCCGAAGAGCTGAACGCTTTTGGCGAGCTGCCCTCCAAGGATGCTCTGCTGTCTCAGGTCCTGGGTACTTTCCTGGCTCCCATCACCAGCCTGGCCGTCGTGCTCGACCAGATCTGCAAGGCTCAGGGCGGCGATACTGCTGTTGCTGAGACCACTGAAGGCTAATTTACGACTCTAAACTACATTTTAGGAGGATATTTACAATGGCTAGCGAAAAAGTTTTGGCTATGATCGAGGAAGTTAAGGCTCTGTCTGTTCTGGAGCTGTCCGAGCTGGTACATGCTCTGGAAGAGGCTTTCGGCGTTTCCGCCGCTGCTGCCGCTGTTGCTGCTCCCGCTGCCGGCGCTGCTACTGCCGCTGCTGAGGAGAAGACCGAGTTCGACGTCGAGCTGAAGAGCGCCGGCGCCAACAAGATTGCTGTTATCAAGGTTGTCCGTGAGGCTACCGGCCTGGGCCTGAAGGAAGCTAAGGCTATGGTTGACGGTGCTCCTGCCAAGGTCAAGGAGGCTATGTCCAAGGACGATGCCGAGGCTCTGGTTGCCAAGCTGAAGGAGGCTGGCGCTGAGGCCGAGGCCAAGTAAGAAATTTCTTGCTGGCTTTAATTTGTGCAAAAAGAGCTGCTGGGTTTCCCGGCAGCTCTTTTTTGCATTGTAAAGTAGGCGGTCTGCAAGCACGATACTTGCGGGCCGCCCACTTCACTATCCTTCGGTTGGATAGATGCATTGCACTTGACGCTGCTCTAATAACTGTAAAAACGATTTCTCCGGCGGTCGGTTTGTAACAATACAATCGATTTGATCTAGTTCCGCGATTTTGACAAAGGAGATCTTCTCGAACTTGGAGGAATCCACCGCCAGAATCCGTATATTAGCACCGCGCATCATGGCCTGCTTGGTCGATGCGTGGTCTTCGCTGGAATCAGTAATGCCGGAGACTGGGTCTACGCCTTTACAGGACATAATGGCCTTGTCTACGTGGTAGTTCTGCAACATTTGGTGGCACTGGGAGCCCACCAGTGCCATGGTATCCCGTTTGAGGCGTCCACCGGTAAGCAGGATATTCCAGCCCTCCACGTCGCTGAGCTCCACCACAATCTCTACAGAGTTAGTAATAATGGTCAACTCTTTTTTGTCCTTCAACTGTTTGGCAATATACAGAGAGGTAGAGCTGTCGTCCAGCATGATATGGTCCCCATCGACAATCTGGCTGCACACCAGCTTGGCAATAGTTCGTTTTGCCTCCACATTGGTCTTGTTGCGGATGGTGTACGACAAGTCCGTCTTTGTGCTGTTGCCCCAAATGGCACCGCCATACGTCTTGGTGGCGTAGCCTTCCTTTTCCAGCTTGTCCAGATCCCGGCGGATGGTCTCTTCGGTCACACCATAGTGTGCCGCCAGCTGGCTTACAAGTACCCGCTGTTCCAGCCGAAGCTTATTGAGAATCTCGTTTTTCCGTTCGATAGCAAGCATATGGTCCCACCTTATCCCGTGCGGAGCGAATTTCCGCAGATTGTTCTCTCCTGTTCATTATATCCTGTATTCTAAAAAAATCAAGTTTTATGTTGGATTACATTGTTTTAATTGGTTTCTTCCATAGACCGTAACTTTTTAAAATTTTTTCGACTAGTATTGTTACCTTTTTTTCTTTTGTCACACTTTTGTAGCTTTTTGCCCATGAAAACGTATTTTACAGGGGAATATCGCAAATTTCTCTTTGAAAAATTCAAATTGATAGTTGCTTTTTTCGTCATCCTTTGATAGCATAGATCACAGCAGCCCCCATTGGTCTGTGATTATGTAAATTTGTGAAGGGACGGGCGTCCATGGTTTTTTCCAGTTTGATATTTTTGTTTCTTTTTTTACCAGCCTGTGTTTTGCTCTACTTTGCCAGACCTTCCATTTCCTATAAAAACTGGGTCCTGGTTGTATTCAGCCTATTTTTCTATGCCTGGGGCGAGCCGTTGTATGTACTGCTTCTCCTCTTTTCCACGTTTATAAACTATCTGATTGGGCGATTGATTGGCGGCCCAGACAATCCACGTGGCAAGCTATGGATGATCCTCTCCGTCATCTTTAACCTGTCATTGCTAGGCTATTTCAAATACATTGGATTTTTGGTTGAAAACTTGAACCTCTTGGGACTTCATTTGACTGCTCCACAGGTCTCCCTGCCCATTGGCATTTCCTTCTACACCTTCCAGACCCTATCCTATGTCATTGACGTTTATCGTGGTCAGGTAGCGGTTCAGCGTTCCTACCGAGACTTCCTGCTGTATGTGTCTTTGTTCCCACAGCTGATTGCAGGCCCCATTGTCCGATACTCAGAGATTGAACCCCAGCTTTCCCAGCGGAAAATCAACTATGCCAGTATCTTTTATGGATTGCTGCGATTCTGCATTGGTCTGGCCAAAAAGGTCCTTTTAGCCAACTATGCGGGCAAGGTAGCCACACAACTTTTAGGTGGTACGTTGTCAGCTACCACGACATTGGGCGGCTGGTTGGGCATTTTGATGTATACGTTCCAAATTTATTTTGATTTTTCCGGCTATTCAGACATGGCCATTGGTCTAGGTCGTGTATTCGGCTTCCGCTATTCGGAAAATTTTGACCTGCCCTATATGTCTCGCTCAATCACAGAGTTCTGGCGGCGCTGGCATATTTCTCTGGGCAGCTTTTTCCGAGACTACGTCTATATTCCGTTAGGTGGTAATCGCCGTCACCACGTCCTCAATCTGCTTGTCGTTTGGACATTGACGGGTTTGTGGCACGGCGCCAGTTGGAACTTTGCGCTTTGGGGCCTGTATTTCTTTGTGCTGCTGTACATCGAAAAGTCCATCCCCCATGTTCTGGAGAAAATCCCCACGGTTCTGCGGTGTCTGGGCACCTTCTTCCTGGTGGTTTTGGGCTGGGTCCTGTTCTACTGCACGAATTTGACCCAGCTGGGCCAAACTTTTGGGCTGCTCTTTGGCCAGGTAGGTATCGGTTTCACCGATACGCAGATGAATATCACACTGCTGAATAATTTACCTTTGTTGCTGGTCTGCATTCTGGGTAGCACCCCTATTCCCCGGTTTATTGGTATGATTTTCAGCGGCCTCTGTGCAGAAAATCCCAAGTTCAAACCCAAAAAGCGCATTGTTTACACCTTGGTTGTCTATGGATTCGATCTGGTACTGCTGGGCCTGTCGATTGTCTCCCTCATCGGTTCCAGTTTCAACCCATTCCTTTATTTCCGCTTCTGACAGGAGGTGTTTTCGTGAAAAAACTGTATATCTGTCTGATGGGCGCTTTGCTGGCTGTGCTGACCGCCGTCGGCGCGATCTCCCTGCTGGATACGGACCCTACGGTTTTGGCCGGTGAAAACCGCAAGATTGAAAAGCCCAAATTCTCCTGGGGTGCGTTGCTGGACGGCTCCTATGTACAGCAGTTGGAGTCCTACTATACGGATACATTTCCGTTCCGGGAAAAGCTGATGCCCCTGAATCAGGAGTTGAACAAGTTTTATTATTACTCTGGTGGCGGCGACAACAACTATCTGGCGATCGATTTTAACGGCGGCGCGGAACAGGGCGGCGAGTCCCTCCACGATGTGGAGAACGCCCTCAATAATTCTGAAGATTCCGGCAACACCACTGCTCCGGAGACCAAAGACCCGTCGACCAATACACCGGAGCAAACACCCTCTACCGATAACACTAATGAAGAAACCACAACGCCGCCGGAGATTGACGTTCCTGATGAAAATGAAGGTACGGCTATCGGCACGATCTATGTTGATGGCGACAACGCCATGGATATCCCTACAGCAAACAATGAGGTCATTGACTCCTATGCCGATGCGGTCAACAACCTGTCTCAGGCATTGGGGCCCGATGTGCGGACCATTTCCCTGGTGACGCCCAACTCTGGTGAATTCTACTCCCCGGAAAGCTTCCACACCGGTTCCCACTCCCAAAAGGACATGATCAATCGGTGCTACGGCGCTATGAACAATAATATTGTGACCGTGGACGCTTACTCGGCGCTGCGGAACCATGCCAATGAATACATTTATTTCCGGACTGATCACCATTGGACCGCTTTGGGCGCCTACTATGCGTATACCCAGTACTGCAAGGCTACGGGATTCGACCCGGTACCGTTGAATCAGTTTCAAACCGGCACCTATGAGAATTTCCTGGGCTCCATGTACACCTATACGCAGAAGTACCCCCAGAGCCAAGCCCTCAAAGATAATCCTGACACACTGACCTATTATTTACCCATCGTAGAGACCCATGCCAAGTATTACTCCGATGCTACGTTGTCGGATGGAATTGCCATCAGCGTTGTCTACACCAAGTTGGCGGAAAATGTGTCCAATAAATATCTTTGCTTTATTGGCGGCGATACGCCGGTATGTGTGGTGGAGACAGCCGTTGAGGACGGCCCGGTTTGCATGGTGCTGAAAGAGTCCTACGGCAATGCCTTTGTTCCATTCCTCACCAGCCATTACAGCAAGATAGTCGTCATTGATCCTCGGCAATTTAATCAGGATGGCAAGCCCAGTTTAGATTTGCCCGCCTTTGCCAAGGAGCAGGGCGTGGATGATCTGCTGGTGATCAACTATCCCTTTATGATCAATAACTCCTACTACGTCAGTCTGCTGAATCGCCTGATTCCCTCCTGACAGCAAGAAACGCTCGGCCCAGCGGGTCGAGCGTTTCTTGCTGATTACAGCGCGATTTCAATGGCTTCTCGAATATTACAGACCCGTAGCAGTTCCATGCCTTTCGGCGCAATCAACTGTTCTGTTCCCTGCCGGGGAATGATACACTTGTTAAAGCCGAGACGGGCAATTTCCCCTAATCGCTGGGGAAGATTGGACACAGACCGAATTTCACCGGTAAGACCAACCTCGCCAACCGCCGCTAATGCGTCCGAAATGGGACTGTCTCGAAAGCTGGAAGCAACCGCCAATATTACCGGCAAATCTGCCGCCGGTTCGTCGAGACGCAGACCGCCGATAACGTTGACATACGCATCACAGGCCGACAGATTCATCCCGCCGCGCTTTTCCATGACAGCCAGCAGCAGCGCAGCCCGGTTATAGTCAAAGCCGTCTGTGGTACGACGGGGTACATTGAAGGTGGTTGTTGTCACCAACGCCTGGACCTCCGCCAGCACCGGCCGTGTCCCTTCCATGGCACAGGCCACACAAGTGCCCGGCGTGTTCAGCGGACGGCCCGCCAGCAGCATTTCCGAGGGGTTGGGGACTTCTTTCAAGCCCGTATCGATCATTTCAAAGACGCCAAGTTCATTGGTGGAGCCGAAACGGTTCTTTTCTGCCCGCAAAAGGCGATAGTTGGTGCTGCGGTCGCCCTCAAAATACAGGACACAGTCCACCATATGTTCCAGAACTTTTGGGCCGGCAATGGCGCCCTCTTTATTGACATGGCCCACCACAAACACTGTGATGCCATACGCCTTGGACAGCCGCATCAGCGACATGGTGCAGTCCTTTACCTGGGAAATACTGCCAGGAGTGGAAGTGCTGTCGGCGTCGTACAATGTTTGAATGGAATCGGCAATGAGAATGTCGGGCTGAACCTCGCCGACGGCACTGAGAATCTCACCCATACTGGTCTCCGACAGAACCAACAGCTTTTCGCTATCCACGGCCAATCGCTGAGCCCGCATTTTCAGCTGCCGCTCGCTTTCTTCGCCGGAGACATACAGTACGGTGTGTTCCTGGCACACATGGCGGCAGATTTGCAGCAATAAAGTGGATTTACCGATACCCGGCGCACCGCCTACCAAAACCAGCGAGCCTTTGACGGCTCCGCCGCCCAGAACCCGATCTAGCTCGGCGGAACCGGAGGAAAATCGAATTTCCTCGGTCCCCTCCACTTCGGCCAGGGTTCGGGGTTTCCGAACTGTTCCACGGACAGGCGAAGCCGTTTTGGGCAGGGGCGATTTCTGTTCCTTGTATTCCTCGATGGAATTCCACGCGCCGCAGGCTGGGCAACGGCCCTGCCACTTCATGGTCTCATTGCCACAACTGGTACAAAAATAGATGGTTTTAGACTTCACGTTTGTTCTGCTCCTCTGCGGCCCAGCCATTGATGCCGACACCAATGGCCAGGGCCAGTTTCTTTTGGTAATCTCCGTCCTGCAACAGCAGATCCTCCGCTTCATTGGAGAGAAATCCACATTCAATGAGGATACCGGGACATTGGATATGATTCATCAGATAGACGGTCTCCGCCGGTTTGGTCTGCCGCTGGTTATCCGGAGCTACTGCGCTGCGCAGTGTTTCCTGCATCCGTTCTGCCAGTTCCCTGCTGGATTCCGTTGCAGCGTAAAACACTTGAGCGCCGGAATAGCGGCCATCTTCAAACATATTCTGATGGATACTGACCAGAACAGCGCCTGGTGTTTGGTTGGCAATCTGTACCCGATTTTTCAGATCGGATGCTTTCTTCTCACTGATGGTTTCTGCCGCAGCGTCATAGATGGCAGTGTCGCTTTCCCGAATCATTTTTGTCGGGAACCCCAGAAAGGCCAGAAATGTATCCGTCCGGCGGGCAATCTCCAGGTTGAGCCGACTTTCCTGTACGCCAGAAATGGACGTGGCGCCGCCATCCTCCCCGCCATGACCGGCATCCACCACCACTGTATAGCCATCTGCCGTACTGCCCAGGACAGCAGCCATACCGCTGTGGGTAGTACGGTTGCCGGATTGCAGCCCTGCCAGCGTCAAACTGATAAAAAGAACCAAACATCCAAGCCATAGAGCCAGTGGTTTTTTCATTCATATCACCCCCCTACAGCATACGGTCCTTTGGTGCAAATATGCTAAAAGCTGCCGTCGTTGGAACACGTCGAAAGTCGTTGGCATAGACTGCATCGTGGGGAACTCCCCAGCAGTATGACAGAAGGAGGAATCTTCATTGGATACCACTGTAATCCGACCGGCTGCCTGTAATGACAAAAACGGCTGTCTGCCGGCCTGTGCACCTTTGGCTAACCCCTTTGTTCCCTTTCAGCGGGAAAACTCCGAGACCTATCAAGCCCCCAAAGCTCTGATCCGAGGTACGCTGTTCCCCGGACTGGATTTGCCTTTTATGGGTTTGGTCAATCGAACAGAAAAAAATACACCTATGGGCGAACTGATGGCTCTGAGTTTCGCCATGCATGAATTGGGTCTCTATCTGGACACCCATCAGAATGATGTGGAGGCCACCAAACTGTTCCAACAGTATGCCGGACTCTATGAGCAGGGCCGCCGGACCTATGAAGCTCAATATGGTCCTCTGCAGCAAAATAACGGCGTCACAGACGGAAACTACGTCTGGCTGCAAGACCCCTGGCCTTGGGATTATGTGAAGGATGGAGGTACCAAGTAATGTTCGTCTATGAGAAAAAGCTCCAATACCCGGTACGTATCGCCCATACCAATCCAGATCTGGCCACCATCATACTGACCCAGTATGGTGGCCCGGACGGTGAGCTCGGCGCTTCCCTGCGCTATCTGTCCCAGCGGTATTCCATGCCGTTTCCGGAGTTGAAAGGTTTGCTGACCGACATCGGTACAGAAGGGTCAAACTGTAACACCATAGGCGTCATGCTGTTATTCCAGCCTGAATCCATACAAAGATACTGTAGCATAGAACCGCTGTTTATTCAACATACAAGCCCTTATTCCATGAAGCAGAATACCTGGGGCAGATGCTGTAGTCTCAGTTCCATGTGGCGATCCTTCCACACAGTCAATCGTTCCAGAATAGATTTACAGAATACGTCACTTTCTGTCTCCAAATACAAAATGGACTGGAGCTGGGCTGCAATCTCCATTTTTCGCTGCTCCAAGTCCTGACCGGCTGCTTGTAGCTGCCGGGCCTTTGCATGCCGCTGCCCCAACTGCTGTAGCTGCTGTGTATACCGCTGCTGCATGGCTTGCAAATCTTCCATAGTGATCTGACCAGAAAAGCAAGCGTCCATGGCCGCCTCTTTTTTGCGCTGGATTTGTGCCATCTCTGCTTCCACCTGTTCTGGGGCCTCTGTCAACTCCCATCCGTTGGCTCGGATCACCTCCATAGCCAGTGTTGTCACGTGAGCGACAATGGCATCGCGGTCCATGGATAGCTGCATCAGTGCTGTGCGCAGCATGTGCATAGCGTCATCATCTCGTACCAGCTTTCCCACAGAACAGGTAGACGCACCGTCTCTTGCTGCTGTATTGCAGCACCATCGGCGCGTTTTGGTACCATCCTTCGCATACCGAAATCTTCCCACAAAGATGCCGCCGCATTGGCCGCAATGAATTTTTCCGGAAAAGATGTATCGATTGGACTGTCCGCCGCTGCCGGGCTGTTTTCGGTTTTTTGCCATCTGTGCCTGGGCCATGTCCCAGAGTGTACGGTCGATAATGGGGGTATGGTGATTTTCTATGCGGATTAATGGGATTTCTCCGGCATTTCTTCGCTTTTCGTGGGTTAGATAATCCGGTGTATACGTTTTTTTCTGCACCAGGTCTCCCATGTATTTCTCATTTTTCAAAATCTTAAGCACACCGTTCGCTGTCCATTTCCCACGGCCATTATGCGTCCGGTGTCCTTCTCGGGTTAGAAGCCGTGCAATTTCAACCGTACTGATTTTTTCCAAGGCGTAGAGTTCAAAAATCCGCCGGACCAATTCCGCACCGGACGGCTCCACGGTAAGCACTCCATTTTGCACCGTGTAGCCCAGCAGAGAATGGCCGAATACCACGCCCTTTTCCATCTGTCGGGTTTGCCCCCAGGTTACCCGGCTAGACGTCTTACGACTCTCCTCCTGGGCCATGGAGGCCATAATGGACAGATAAAGTTCTGCATCAGAATCCAGCGTACAAATACCATCCAGTAAAAAGCGGACCCCTACACCCAGTGTTTTCAGCTCACGGGTATAGGTGATGGTATCGAGGATATTGCGGGAAAACCTGCTGACCTCCTTTGTCAGAATCAGCTGAAATTTTCCGGCATGGGCATCTTCAATCATCCGATTAAATTGGGCGCGCTTTTTGGTGCTGGTTCCGGTGATCCCTTCGTCGGCATAGACGGCATACAGCTCCCAATCGGGATGATGCTGAATGTAGTCTTGAAAGTACCGCTGCTGCGACGCAAAAGAATTGTGTTGGTCTTCCTGATCGGTGGACACGCGGCAATAGCTGGCGACGTAGATCATACTGATTCTCCCGTAACCGACGATGGCCGTATGGCATTTCGTTGCTGTCGTTCCAGCCGGTCACAAGCTGCGCGGCATTGCATAGCGCCGAGTTGCCCCTGTTCTTTTAAAGCCAGCAGCAACGCCTTTTTCAAATGATATAAAAAAAACGCATCTGTCTCTGGCGTAATGGGGTGGTCCTGAAGAATCTGTTTCAGCTTTGCGAATTGTTTGCCCATATCACATGTCTCCTTTCGGTCCAATCTATGCGGTTTAGGCGTCCAAATTGACTGGGGAAGATGCTCTTCTTTGCCATCCGTTATAGTTGCCTACCAAATGATAAAACCAGTAATATTCTTGCAAAAATCGGAAATTGTGCTATGATATTGGTGGATATGCGTTTTAAAT
Source organism: Candidatus Avoscillospira sp. LCP25S3_F1 (assembly GCF_052117125.1). Taxonomy (NCBI): domain Bacteria; kingdom Bacillati; phylum Bacillota; class Clostridia; order Eubacteriales; family Oscillospiraceae; genus Candidatus Avoscillospira; species Candidatus Avoscillospira sp. LCP25S3_F1. The sequence goes on from NZ_JBQKJT010000007.1 coordinate 197,530, forward strand.
TTAGGAGGAGTAACTCATGGAAGAGTCTAAACAGAATATCGTCCACAAAACTGTCAAAACCGGCATATCCTTTGGCAGCGCCTTGGCCATGGTCATCAGCTACACCACTTGGCATTCCGTTGGATGGGCAATTTTTCACGGGTTGCTCAGCTGGGTTTATGCAATTTACTTTGTTGTGAAATACTGAACATACTTTCCAGAAAGGAGCATTCCAGTGCAGATCTATTCCACATTTCTATTTTCTCTTGGTGTCATCGGCGGCGCGGATGGCCCAACGGCTGTCTTTGTGGCTGGTCAAACGGAATTACTGCTGTTTGTGTTGGCTCTTGTAGGAATTGCTGTACTGATTGTGCTGGTAGTTCGGTTCCTGCGCCGCCGGAAATAACCGCAAAAAACCGACTCTGCGTTTGAGGCAGAGCCGGTTTTGCAACTATGTAATTCTGCATCAACTACATCGGATAGCCACTTTGATTACGCCATCCTGACGCGCTTCAAACAGCGCATAAGCCCGTTCGATTTCTGACAGCGGGAATTGATGTGTGATCAGCGGCGTAGGATCCAATTTGCCCTCGGCAATCAGCAACAGGGTTTCCTGGCAATGACAGCCGTCTACTCCACCCGTTTTAAAGGTTAAATTCTTACCGTACATCTCCGGCAGGGGCAGCACTTGTGGTCCGTCATACAAAGCTACTATCGTAACAATACCATTGGGGCGGGCAGATTCCCAAGCCATACGGAACGTATCGGGACTGCCTGCCACCTCCAGCACTGCATCGGCGCCGCCGTGAGCGCTGTACTGTCGAATTGCTGCCAACAGTTCTTCCGGTAACACGGCAATTACACCCGAATCGTGACGACGCACAAAGGCCAATCGTTCAACATCCCGGTCACATACGATAATGCAGTGTGGGTTATGAAGCCGGACACATTGCAGCGTACATAGACCTGTGGGACCTGCGCCCAAAATCAGCACCGTATCCTGGGGTTGTATCTCCGAGATTTTTGCGGCCCAATAGCCAGTGGCCAATACATCACCCACCAGTAAAGCCTGAAGATCCGTTACATTGTCAGGAATTTTGGTCAACCCCTGGTCGGCATAGGGCACCCGTACATATTCCGCCTGGCCACCGTCAATCCGGCAGCCCAGGGCCCAACCGCCGTTGGGGTCTGTACAGTTGTTGACCCAGCCATGTCGGCAAAAAAAGCACTGGCCGCAGAACGTCTCCACATTGACCACCACTCGGTCTCCAGGACAGAGTGCAGTGATTTCGCTGCCAACTTCCTCCACCACACCTACCATCTCATGGCCCACTGTAATACCCGGTACCGCCCGGGGAACAGAACCATGTTTAATATGCAGATCGCTGGTACAGATACTGCTGAGCGTCACCCGCACAATGGCATCCCGTTTCTGTTCCAATACTGGCGTGGGTTTCCGCTGTAACGCAAACTCCCCTTGCCGGACATAGGTGTACGCAAGCATTTCATTTTTCATATCGATACCGCACCATTCTATTAATGTAGGCGTTCAGACCGTAGCCTTGCGCTGCCAGCTGCTTCATGGTTTCCACATGGCTTTCTCCGGCTGAAGTGTAGGAATACCGATAAATTCTGGAAGAATTGTGAAACTTGACGTCAATATACGTTGGAGCAATTTCAAAGGCTGCCACATCGGAAACACCACTGATATTGCCGTACTGCTGCATTTCGATCACTCCCTTTTTTCGTCCGGTGGATCTACACCAATAGTATAGCAGATTCTTCACAGATTGTAAAACAAAACGAGACGGCATGGCGAGACCGTCACAGGGTATGTGTGCACCGATCTCTTGTCAGTCCACAAGAAAGACGATATACTGAAAACGACAAGGAGGCGGTATCCATGGAATTACGGGTTTTACAATATTTTCTGGCGGTTGCCCGGGAGCAGAGCATTTCTGCGGCGGCCCAATCGCTGCATCTGACCCAGCCCACGCTTTCCCGGCAGATCAAAGAGTTGGAAGAAACATTAGGCAAGCAGTTGATGATTCGAGGCAATCGAACCATTACTCTGACAGAAGAGGGGCAGCATCTTCGAAAGCGAGCGCAGGAAATCCTGGACCTGGTTGGACGGACGGAAAAGGAGATCATGCAGTCCTCGGAAACCGTCAGCGGAGATATCTATATCGGCACCGGAGAAACCGACGGTGTCCGGCAGATTGCTCGGGTTGCCTGCTTTCTGCAGGAGCAATACCCAGCAGTACAGTTCCACATCGTCAGCGATGACGCTGCGGATGTCTGCGAACAGCTGGATAAGGGTCTGCTGGACTTCGGTATGCTCCTGGGGGATATTGATAAAACAAAATATCACTATCTGGAACTTCCCATGCGGGATACCTGGGGGGTTTTAATGCGGCGGGACAGCCCGTTAGCACAGAAAGCGGCGGTCACCCCGGAGGATCTTTGGGACCAACCGTTGATTCTGTCCCGGCAGATGGATAATAAAGGGGGGCTCCATCGATGGCTGCGTCGGGAAGCCTCAGAACTGCATACCGTGGCCACCTACAATTTGATTTTCAATGCTTCTTTGATGGTGGATGAGGGTATGGGCTATGCGTTTGCCTTGGACAAACTGATCAATACCACCGGTAGCAGTCTCTGCTTTCGGCCATTGGAGCCACGCCTGGAATTGGGTATGTATCTGGTCTGGAAGAAATCCCAACTGTTTTCCAAACCAGCGGAGTTGTTTTTACAGCAGCTGCAACAACAGATGCACCTGACAGAATGACCTAGGGGACAGCATTCATCCAGCAGCCGCAACAGCGGAGAAACTATGACGGTTCCATTTTGAATCGTTTGTAGGTACAGAAGAACTGGGACACTTAGAGATGATCGGTGCCATAGTCCACCAGCTGACTCGGAACCTCACTGAGGAACAGATCAAATCTAAGGGCTTCGCCCCCTATTTCGTGGATCATACGGCTGCTGTCTACCCTACCGCAGCTTCCGGTACCCCCTGGAGCGCTGCTGGTATGCAGTGCAGCGGCGATCCCATTGCGGATCTGTCGGAAGATATGGCAGCGGATGGTACGACTGCGTAAGAACAACAAAGCTGAAAAGCCCCATAAACACTACATTCTTTGTAGGACAAGTCTTTTCCGGCTGCGTTGTGATAAGAACAACTTGCCACAAAATACTGATAGGACAAGCTGTTTTCAACTAAAAATGTACCGCAAAGGCGGCGTTTACTACTTCCCTTTTGGGAATATAGGAACGCCGCTTTTTTCATGCCCTCATGTTACGCAGTAGGGGTAGAAAAAGCCTTGCTGCAAGCGGCTTTACAGATGCTATTTTCAAAGGGCAAAGGGTTTATACCTTTTCTCTCAAAATCGCTGTTCTACTGCGTAACAAAACCACAGCAAAGGAGTGATGAAGCTATGGCAGTTTTCCGCGTGGAGCGCAACACGGGCTATACCGTAATGAGCAACCACCACTTACGAAACAAGGAACTATCCTTAAAGGCAAAAGGGCTGTTATCGCAAATGTTGTCCTTGCCGGAGAATTGGGACTACACCCTTGCGGGGCTGTCCTACATCAACCGGGAAAGTATCGACGCTAAAGCAGCTTGCAAAGCAGAACGCGGGACTGTCCAATATCGAAATCACAAGTGAGAATATCAAAGCCTTTGAGCATACGGCGAAGAAATATGGGATTGACTTTGCCTTAAAGAAAAACGCTACCGAAACGCCGCCCCGTTACCTTGTCTTTTTCAAGGGACGGGACGCCGACGCGCTGACCGCAGCCTTTAAGGAGTTTTCCGCAAAGAAGCTGACGCAGGAGCAAAAGCCCTCTATCCGAAAGGCACTTGCCACATTCCGGGAAGCGGCGAAGCAGCTTAACGCAAACCGTCAAAAGACAAAGCACAAGGACAGGGAGGTATCGCTATGAAGCAAGACTTTAAGAAGCTGCTTATCCTAAATGCCCCGTATCTGCTCTTTGTGTATCTCTTTGATAAAATCGGACAGGCGTTCCGGCTATCCCCCGGCGCAGATTTGAGCGCAAAGCTCTTGTCTATCGGGGACGGTTTTTCTGCTGCCTTTTCAAATGCCCTGCCGAGCTTTGACCCCGCAGACCTGCTTATCGGCATTGCAGGGGCGGCGGTTATCTGGGTTGCTGTCTATATGAAAGGCAAGAACGCAAAGAAATATCGCAAAGGCATGGAATACGGCAGCGCACGTTGGAGTGCATAATCTTAAGTGTAAAGAACTCTACATGGACGCACAGGAGGATATGCACATGAATGATTACAACAAAATCACAGCCCTTTACTCCCGCCTTTCCGTAGGCGACGAGGACAGGGACGGCGGCGAAAGCAACTCCATACAGAACCAGAAGAAGTTTTTGGAAAGCTACGCCAGACAGCTAAAATTGACGAATATCCGGCACTACATTGACGACGATGAAAGCGGCAGATTTTTCGACCGCTCCGCCTACTCCCGCATGATAGAGGACGTAGAAAACGGTAAAATCGGCGTGTGTATTATGAAAGACATGACCCGCTGGGGGCGCGACTATCTCCAAGTCGGCAACGCTATGGAGATATTCAGACGGAACAATGTGCGCTTTATCGCGGTCAACAACGGGATAGACAGCGAGAAGCCCGACACATTGGAGTTTGCGCCCTTTATCAACATCATGTCGGAGTGGTACGCAAAGGACATCAGCAAGAAAGTAAAGACCGGCATTAAGACGAAGGGCATGAGTGGAAAGCCGATTGCCACCGAAGCTCTCTATGGCTATCTCCATGCAAATCTGCCGAAAGGGACAAAGACCTTGCCTATCTCTGAATGGGAAAAAGAGTACGCCACTCTCAGCGGGCAGAGAACAGCGGAATATACCAAGCTGAAAGAAACCCGCGCCGAGGTTGCCGAGCTGCACAATATCCGCAAGTGCGTTGATATTGCACTGAAAGCCGACCAGCCGGAGCAGACCCGCGCCAAGCGGCACGACTTAGAACGATGAATGGAGTTGAGATTTTTGTACTACACCCAAGAACAGATAGACCGGGCGAATCAAGCCGACCTTGTTTCTTTCCTGCAATCACAGGGCGAGCAGCTTACCCGCGCCGGGAATGAATACCGCTGGAAACGGCACGACAGCTTGACCGTCCGGGGAAACAAATGGTACAGGCACAGCCAGAGCAAGGGCGGCGGCCCCGTTGATTTTGTTATAGAGTTTTTCGGCAAGAGCTTCACCGAAGCCGTGGAACTTCTCACAGGAGAAAAGGGAGCCGCACCGCCGCCGGACAGACCTTGCCCCGCGTCCCTTTCCGACTTCCGGCTACCACCCCCAAACAGCGACAACCGAACAGCGAGGAACTACCTCACAGCAGCCCGCCGCATTGATGAAGATGTGACGGGCTTTTTCTTTGCCCGCGGCGATATTTACGAGGACGCAGCCCACCACAACGCCGTATTTGTGGGGCGGGACGAGGACGGAATACCGCGCTACGCCCACAGCAAGGGAACGGCGGGAAACTTCCGGCTCGATGTGAAAGGCAGCGACAAAGCCTTTAATTTCTGTTACCGGGGCGAGGGCGACAGGCTTTTTGCCTTTGAAGCCCCCGTTGACCTGCTCTCTTTCCTCTGCCTGTTCAAAAAGGAATGGCAGAAGCAGAGCTATTTGTCATTGGGCGGCGTGGGAGAAAAAGCCCTATTGCGTTTCCTTTCTGACCGTCCGAACATCAAGACCGTTTACCTCTGCCTTGACAGCGACCAAGCCGGAAACGACGCTTGTAGCCGCCTTGCGGAGCTTGTGCCGGAGGGCTTGACCGTCCACCGCCTTGTGCCGCTGTTTAAGGACTGGAACGAGGTATTGCAGCACCGGGCAGAAATCACAGACGGGAAGTATATCCAGGAAGCAGTTTACGGCCTGAAAGAGCCGCCGCAGGAAGAAACCGTCGAGATTATCCGCATGAGCGAGGTTGACACGCAGACCGTTGAATGGCTATGGGAGCCGTATATCCCTTTCGGGAAAGTAACCATTGTGCAAGGCAACCCCGGCGAGGGCAAGACCACCTTTGCCCTACGCCTTGCCGCTGCCTGCACCACCGGGGGAACGCTGCCGGGAATGAAGCCCCTGCCGCCATTCCAAGTGATTTACCAGACCGCCGAGGACGGGCTGGGCGATACCGTCAAGCCCCGCTTGATAGAAGCCGAAGCCGACCTTGACCGCGTGCTTGTGATTGATGAAGCCAAGCGGGAGCTTACCCTCTCCGACGAGCGCATAGAAAAGGCAATCACGCAGAACGGGGCGCGGTTGATTATCCTTGACCCAATACAGGCGTACATGGGCGAAAAGACCGACATGAACCGGGCAAACGAAGTGCGCCCCATGTTCCGCCGTCTTGCCGATGTTGCCGAGCGTACCGGGTGCGCCGTTATCCTTATCGGACACTTGAACAAAGCTGCCGGAGGGCAGAGCGCATACCGGGGCTTAGGTTCTATCGACTTCCGCGCCGCAGCAAGGAGCGTCCTGCTGATCGGGCGCGTGAAGCGGGAGCCGAATGTGCGTGTTATCGTCCATGACAAATCTTCCCTGGCGCCGGAGGGCAAGCCCGTTGCCTTTTGCCTTGACCCGGAAACAGGCTTTTCATGGATAGGCGAATACGACATAACCGCCGACGAGCTGCTATCCGGCGCGGGCGGGAACACCGCCACCAAGACCGAACAAGCCGAGAAGCTGATACTTGACCTGCTTGCAGACGGGAAAGAGCTTGCCAGCGAGGACATTGTAAAGGCCGCAGCCGAAGCCGGAATATCCGAGAGGACGGTACAGAACGCCAAGCGCAACATGGGCAGCATTTTGGGCGCAAGGCGTGTCGGCGGTCAATGGTATAACTTCATCAAGAAGAAGCAGCCGCCCGAACCCGCAAGCTGAAAGTGCAAAACGCAGACCCTTTGCACTTTGCACTTTCGCACTTTCACAAGAATTTGCGTCAATAACTCAAAAAAGCACTTGACAAAACGCTTCATGGGGCAATGCCGCCGACATTAAGCCATATATCGACCCCGTATTTGAAAACAATGTACTGCTGACACAGACGGAACGGCTGACAATGAACAGCCGCCCGAAGCAGCCAAAATACGCGAGAAACAAAAACATTCTTGTCATAGGCGGCAGCGGAAGCGGCAAGACCCGCTTTTTCGTCAAGCCAAACCTTATGCAATGTATGTCAAAGGATTTTCCTGTCAGTTTCGTTTGCACCGACCCGAATGGTAATTTACAATAAGGATAAAGGGAGCGCGCACCCTCAAGAAAGGAGGTTACACCCCATGAAGAAACAGCCGGACAAGGGAAAAATCACAGCCCTGTACGAGCGTCTTTCCCATGACGATGAGCGAGCCGGGGAAAGCGTGTCGATAGAAAACCAAAAGCGCATTTTGGAGGACTACGCCCAAAAGAACGGCTTTACGAATATCCGGCACTTCACCGATGACGGAGTGCGGGGAACGACTTTCAAGCGTCCGGGGCTGGACGCCATGCTGGAAGAAATCCGGGCGGGAAATGTGGCTACGGTCATTATCAAAGACCAAAGCAGGATTGGCCGTGATGTTGTCGAAGTGGGGCTTTTGAAGCGCACCTTTGACGAGTACCATGTACGCTTTATTGCGGCGAATGACAATCTTGATACCGCCAACGGCTTTGATATAATGTCCATTTTCCGAGATGTGATAAACGAGTGGTATGTTGCCGACACCAGCCGGAAAATCAAGACCGTTTTCAAGTCGAGAATGGAAAAGGGCTTGCGCTGCTCCGGCAGTGTCAGCTATGGCTACCCTAATCGGTTGGAATGGCAAACGAGATGCGAGTTTAATGCGTACTGCAAACGTGCTTTACGCAATGAACTGATTGACGCTTGCCGGGAACGTAAAAGCAGGCAGAAGCACGAAGTCAACTTTTCAGACCTTTCCCCGCACGAAGAAAAGCAGCTTTACACCGTTGACAGATATTTTGTTGACGAGAACGAGGAGGCTTTTTGTGCAGGCGGTTTGAGAATTACGGCGAAGCTCCTTGCCGACGCTATGCACTCCCTGCCGGAAAAAAAACGGCAAGCCGTACTGCTGTACTATTTTTTCAGAATGAACGACGCTGAAATCGCGGAACTGATGAAAGTACCCCGCAGCACAGTACAGTACCGACGGACAAGCTCTTTTGAGCTGCTAAAAAGATTTTTGGAGGAACGCGCTGATGAATGGAACGAATTTTGATGAAAACGAGCGCGGCTTATTACCCTACCCGGTCATTTTAGCCGCGACAAAGGGCGACCCCGACGCCATGAAAATTGTGGTGCAGCATTACCAAAGCTACATAGCCCATCTGTCTATGAGAAAGCTCCGCGACGAAAGCGGCAACACCTATTACGGCATAGACGAGGACTTACGGGAACGGCTGCAAGCAAAGCTCATGCGGGCTGTCCTATCCTTTAAGACAGAGAAATAAACGCAAAGTGTTTCTCCCCTTTCCTCTTTGCATATTTCTGTCTTTTGTACCTTGAAAAAGAAAGCGACGCAAGATAACGGCGGCGCAGTATAGGGCAAATCAGATACGTTCCTTTTGCGCCGAGCCTGTCGGCGGGTGCGCCATGACGCAATCCCGGCGGAATTTCCTGCCCCGGATTGCCGAGCGATTAACACTCACGCCGGAAAACAAGTGTAGCGACTTGTAAGCGACGACGCGCAGAATACATAATGATACTCCCTTATAGCCACAGTCCGAGCGTTAAAAGCGTCGCAGGCAATGGGTAGGGCTGCGCGAGAACCGCGCAGGGGTGCAATTCCCGTGAGGTTGAGAAGCTAATCGACCGTCTGATAAAAGCCCATTTATATGTTGTAATAGTGGACTTGCCACTATTCATATAGTGTATTAGCCATTCTTGAAAGGGGGCTAATTATGGCAAATAACGAACAACCTCAAGCTACTTGCAAGAGTGTTTTCAAAAGCGGCGAAAACACTACTTCAAAAAGCCAGTTCACAAAAATGTGGATTGAACTTATCAATAGATTAGAAAAAAATAAAGGTGTAACCGCGACGCGGCGATAATGACAAGCTGTTTTCTGTATGGTATAATTAGTACAGAAAACAGCTTGTTCCTATCTCTAAGGAGATATGAACATGAAAGTAGCTATTTATTGCCGCTTATCCGAAGAAGATAGAAACAAGCAATTTGAAACTGACGACAGCAACAGCATACAAAACCAAAAGGCTATGCTATTGCAATACGCTATGGAACAGGGGTGGGAACTTTACAACATTTACAGCGATGACGACTATACCGGGTCTGACAGACGCCGCCCGGAATTTAACCGTCTGCTAAAGGACGCGGAGCAACACAAGTTTGATATTATCCTCTGCAAGACACAATCACGTTTTACCCGTGAATTGGAATTGGTTGAGAAGTATATACACGGGCTTTTCCCTATATGGGGTATTCGCTTCATCAGTATTGTTGATAACGCTGATACCGCAAACAAAGGAAACAAAAAGTCCCGGCAGATAAACGGACTTGTCAACGAATGGTATTTAGAGGATATGTCCGAGAATATCCGCAGCGTCTTGACGAACAGGCGGGAAAATGGTTTTCATATCGGTGCTTTTGCCCTCTATGGCTATAAGAAAGACCCCGACCAAAAAGGACATTTGATAATCGACGAGGAAGCCGCAGCCGTTGTCCGAGAAGTGTTTACCCTGTTTTCACAGGGGTACGGAAAAACTGCTATCGCCCGTATGCTCAATGACAGGGGCATACCTAATCCAACTGAATATAAGCGTCTGCATGGTTTACGTTACCAACAGCCGAAAACAAAAAACAGCACTCTTTGGAAATACTTTGCTATTTCTGATATGCTGATAAATGAAATCTATATCGGCAATATGGTACAAGGTAAATACGGCAGCGTGTCCTATAAGACAAAGCAAAATAAGCCACGCCCAAAAGAGCAATGGTATCGTGTCGAGGGGACGCATGAGCCGATTATTGACCGAGAACTTTGGGACAGAGTACAAGCGTTAATCGAACAAAGGGCAAAACCCTTTGATGTTGGCACAATCGGTTTATTCGCAAGAAAAGCCCGCTGCGCTAACTGCGGTTATACAATGCGCTCCTCTAAAACCTCTCCCCAACGCGGCAGCAAGCATTATTTACAATGCTCTAACCGCCATGTAGCAAAGGACGCTTGTATTGGCTCCTTTATCTCCGTTGATAAATTGGAACGGCTTGTTATAGACGAGCTGAACCGATTATCCGCAGAGTATCTTGACAAAGACGAGTTAGAACAGAACATTGAGTTTTGCGACAACTTGCAGGGGCAGAAAAACCGATTGCTTACTGATATTGCCACCTATCAAAAAAAGGTTGCAGAGTATTCAAAAGGTATCAGAGAGCTTTATATGGATAAGGTCAAGGGCTTAATTTCCGAAAGCGATTATGTGGAAATGTCTAAAGAATTTACCACAGACCGCGACCGCCTGGAGCGCGTTATTGCTGACGGAGAAAAGCAGTTATCCGAAATCGAAGAAAAAATTGCGGCGGGCGATAATCGCCGCGAACTGATTGAACAGTACACTAACTTGGAACGCCTTACCCGCGAAATTGTGGAAACGCTGATTGATTATATATCCGTTGGCAAGCGTATTCCGGGAACAAGGGACGTTCCCATTGAAATTCATTGGAACTTTTAATGAAAAGTTGTTCTTATATGATTGCAGCAGAGCAGAAAGCACGGAAGACCTATGACAATATTCTGCGGCTGTCTGATGATCCTGATGTGAATGACGCCATCAAGTTCTTGCGGGAGCGGGAAATCGTCCACTTCCAGCGGTTTGGTGAAGCGATGCAGCTGCTCCGGGAAAAGCTGGATCAGAAAAACATTTATTTTATGAATCCTGCCATCGACTTATAAGGAAATCTGAAAACGTTGCGGGAGCCTTGCCAAGTTGGCAGGCTCCCGCTTTTTTGTTTGACTGGACCTTATGCGAAAAAACAGGACCACTCCGCCATTTGGAGGAGAAAACCCGTGCTGGATACACACTGGCCGGGCATCCATTTGTTCACCGCCTGGCGGCTACCTTGTATTATAGAGTAGTAGTTATTAGAGCCCCTCTCCAAGGGCTGTGCTACACTGTAAGGGATGCTGTGGATTGGTTGGCGGCTCCTACCACAAGATGGTTCACGAAAGGTTCCAACCACAGCCCCTTACAATTTTGTTAATCAGTTAAATACCGCCAGACGGTTTATGTGGAACAAGGCTACAAAAGTAAGGTGTACTGTGGATGCAGCATCACATATTTTCTCTGGAGGTATTTGTTATGGTGGTTTCTGTTGGCATTGATGTCTCAAAAAACAAGCATGATTGCTTCATTGTAAGCTCAGAGGGTGAAGTTCTGGCGGATGTTTTTACTATCCCTAACAACATGGACGGTTTTGATGCTCTACTGGAAAAAATTCGAGCTTGTACTACACCGCAGGACAAAATAAAAGTAGGGCTTGAGGCAACCGGGCATTACAGCTACAACATTCTTGGGTTTCTTCTGGACAACGGTCTGGCCACCTATGTCTTGAATCCCTTACGCACGAATCTCTACCGGAAAAGTCTCAGCCTGCGAAAGACCAAGACCGACCGTGTAGATGCTCGAACCATTGCTGCTATGCTGTTATCCGATGTGGGCCTCAAACCCTACACGAATACAGCATATCACAACGAGGAACTAAAGTCACTCACCAGATACCGTTTTGACAAGGTGAAAGAACGAGCAAAGCTGAAAAGCTCAATTTCCAGACTGGTTTGCATTCTCTTCCCTGAACTGGAGAAGCTGGTGTCCTCTCTCCATTTGGCGACTGTCTACGCTCTGCTGGAAGAGTTTCCAGGTTCCAAACAGATTGCCAAGGCACACCTGACAAGGCTCAAAACCCTTTTGGGAAACGCCTCCAAAGGTCGCTACGGTCGGGATATGGCTGTTACTATCCGGAGCGCTGCTCAGAATTCTGTTGGGTCCTGTATGCCTGCCAAATCCCTGGAATTGCAACATACCATCCGGCTTATCCGTGA